>DATIQI010000159.1:0-8378 GCA_035470985.1 Acidobacteriota bacterium | reverse complement strand
CCCCGGCACCGTGTTCACCTCGAGGCAGAAGGGCGTCCCGTCCGTGGCGAGCCGGAAGTCGACGCGGGCCACGCCTTCGCAGCGGAGCGCGCGGTACGCCTTGAGTCCGAGCGCGAGGAGGCGCTCGCTCGTGGCGGGCGGTAGCGACGCCGGGCACTCGTAGCGGCTCGCGCCGGACGTGTACTTGTGCTCGTAGTCGTAGAAGCCCCCCTCGGGAATGATCTCGACGACGGGGAGCGCGCGGCCGTTCAGGACGGTGACCGTCATCTCGCGCCCCTCGATGAAGCGCTCGACCAGGATGAGGCGCCCGTAGCGGCGCGCCGACTCGGCCGCGGCGGGGATGTCGCTCGGGCCGTCCACGCGCGTGACGCCGACGGTGGATCCCTGGTCGTTCGGCTTCACGATGAGGGGATAGCCGCCGAGATGCTTCAGGTCCGCGTCGGTGAGGCCGGGGCGCCACGTCACGCCCGTGTCCTCGGGCGCCCACCACTC
Source organism: Acidobacteriota bacterium (assembly GCA_035470985.1). Lineage (GTDB taxonomy): Bacteria > Eisenbacteria > RBG-16-71-46 > SZUA-252 > SZUA-252 > SZUA-252. The sequence goes on along the minus strand of DATIQI010000159.1, from coordinate 7,886 downwards.
GCCCCACGCCGGGGTCGGGATCGATTCCTGCGAGAAGATCCGCTTCGACATCGCCTTGTCCATGGCCACGGCCGAGGAGAGAACGCCGGAGCCGGTGTAGGGGATCTTGGCGAGTTCCAGGAAGGCCTGCAGCGTGCCGTTCTCGCCGTCGCCGCCGTGGAGCGCGATGAAGACGAGGTCGGTGTCGGGGGGGATGGAGCGGATGTAGAAGTCGGCGCCCCCGTCCTTCGTGTCGAGGCTCGTCACCTGATGGCCGACCTTCTCGAGCGCGCGCGCGACGCCGGCGCCGGTCCGGAGCGACACCTCGCGCTCCGGCGTGTTCCCTCCCATCAGGACCATGATCTTCATCGTGACGTCTCCCCGTCCGTTAGGAGCTTCGCGTTTCCAGAAGGGCCGCCGCCATCGCGGCGATTCCCTCGCCGCGACCGACCGCCCCGATTCCCTCGTTCGTGGTCGCCTTCACCGAGACGCGTTCCGCTTCGATGCCGAGCGCCCGCGCCAGGTTCTCGCGCATGGCCGCCACGTGGGGCGCGATCTTCGGCTGCTCGGCGATCACCGTCGCGTCCACGTTCACGATCCGAGCCCCGCGCTCCGCGGCCATCGCGCGGATGGCGTCGAGGATCGCGAGGCTCGACGCCCCGCGCCACTTCGGATCGCTGTCCGGAAAGTGCTTCCCCAGATCGCCCAGGGCCAGCGCGCCCAGCACCGCGTCGCCGATCGCGTGCGCCAGGACGTCGCCGTCCGAGTGCGCGCGAAGCCCCACGTGCGACGCGATCGAGACCCCGCCGAGCGTGAGCGGCAGCCCGCGCTCCAGGCGGTGGATGTCGTAGCCGCTGCCGACGCGAAGCTCGGGGGTCATGGGGCTTCCTCCGCGCGGAGCAACGCGTTCAAGACGGCGAGGTCGGTCGGCACGGTCAGTTTGCGATTCCGTTCGTCGCCCGCCACCACGGTCACCGCCGCCCCGATCGCCTCGGCGAGGGACGCCTCGTCGGTGGCCAGGACGCGGACAACCCGCGCGTGGGCATGGGCTTTCCGAAGTATATCACTCGTGAAGATCTGCGGGGTTTGGGCGGCGACCAGGCGTTCGCGCGGCACGGAGCGGCTCACGCGGCCGTCCGAGACCTCCTTCACGCTGTCGGATACGGGGAGGGCCGGAATGGCGGCGCCCGTCGTGCGGGCGGCGTCGAGGACGCGGTCGATGAGGGCGTGCGTGGTGAGCGGTCGGGCCACGTCGTGGACGGCGATGTAGTGGAGGGCTTGGCGGAGCGCGCCCAATCCGTGACCGACCGAGTCCTGCCGGGTGTCGCCCCCTTCGACGACGTGGATCGGGATGCGGCGCGGATTGGCGAGGAGCGCGAGGGCCTTGCCGGCATGCTCACGGAGCGCCGCGGGAACGACGGCGACCAGCTCCCCGACGGCCGGATGCGCGGAGAAGGTGGCCGCGATTCGCAGGAGCGCCGGCTGCCCTCCGATCGGGATGAGGAGCTTGGGCCCTTGGTCGCCCATCCGGCGCCCTTCGCCCGCGCCGACCAGGATGACGGCGAGGTCGGGAGCGGTGGCTTGGGCTGGGGCTGGGGCTGCGGACTCGGTCACGCCGGCCCTCAGTCCCCGATGGCGATCGAGATCGCCTCGGCCAGGGTCGCGGCGGGGCGAATCGCGAACTTCGCGTCGGACGCGGGCATGTCTTCGAGAGCGCGCTTCGGCACGATGGCGGAGCGGAATCCGAGGCGGCGCGCTTCGGCGATTCTCCGGGCGAGCTGAGGCACCGGGCGAAGCTCGCCGCCGAGTCCCACCTCGCCGACGGCCACGCAGTCGGGCGCGACCGGCTTGTCCCGGAACGAGGAGGCGAGCGCCAGCGCGAGACCGAGGTCCGCCGCGGGCTCTTCGAGCCGGATGCCGCCCGCCACGTTCACGAAGACGTCCGCGCCGGCGAGCGAGAGCCCGGCGCGCTTCTGAAGCACCGCGATCACGACGGCGAGCCGGCGCGAGTCGATCCCCTGGGCCACTCGCTGCGGATTGGCAAAGTGGGTCGGAGCCACGAGCGCTTGGAGTTCCACGAGGAGCGGGCGGGTCCCTTCGATCGAGCCGACGACGACGGAGCCGGGGGCTTGTTCGCCCCGCTCGCGGAGGAGGCGTTCCGACGGGTTCTCGACCTCCACCAGTCCGTCGCCCCGCATTTCGAAGACGCCGATCTCGTGGGTGGAGCCGAATCGATTCTTGGCCGCGCTCAGGATGCGATAGCCGTGATGGCGGTCCCCTTCGAGATAGAGAACCGCGTCCACCATGTGCTCCAGCGTGCGGGGCCCCGCGACGGCGCCGTCCTTCGTGACGTGGCCGATGAGGAGGATTGGTAGCGAGCGATCCTTCGCGAGCCGGAGGAGCCGGAGGCCGCATTCGCGGACCTGCGAGACCGAGCCGGGCGCGGCGTCGAGGTCGGGAGTGAAGAGGGTCTGGATCGAATCGACGACCAAGAGCGCGGGGTTGATCCGCTCGACCTGGGCGATGATCGCGTCGAGGTCGACCTCCGCCTGGACGAAGATCGGCGAGTCGGGTTCTTTCAGCGCGAGCCGCTCGGCGCGCATCTTCGTCTGCCGCGGCGACTCTTCTCCGGTCACGTAGAGGACCGTGCGGTTCGCGCGAGCGAGAGCCGATGCCAGCCCGAGCGCGAGCGTGGACTTCCCCACGCCCGGATCGCCGCCGATGAGCACCAAGGACCCAGGAACCAGTCCGCCGCCGAGCACACGATCGAGTTCATGGATCCCCGACTGCCACCGGTCCTCGGCGCCCGTCTCGATGGCGTCCAGCCTGACCGGCGCCGCGGCGTCGCCCGAGTAGCCGCCGCGCGCGCTCGAAGGGGCGCCGCCGCGCGAGCGCTGGCGCGTGCCGGCGTGCCCGCCGGACGGAGCCTCGGCCGCGGTGTTCCACTCCCCGCAGTGAGGGCATCGGCCGAACCACTTCGGCGACTCGTTGCCGCACGCGCTGCAGAAGTAGAGCGTGCGATCAGCGCTTGTTGCTGCCTTCTTCTTCACTCTGGACCTCTGGGGCCGCCGTGGCCCGGGAGCGCGGGACCGAACTCGACCTGAGGACTCCGAGGAGGGTCAGGGTATCGATCCGTTGTGTACCTTTGGCACATGCGCTGGCGCATGTCCCATCGACTCCTGAGGAATCTCTGAAGACGCGGGGACTCTCGCAGGTCGACTAGAACAAACTCATCTTCAAGTACCGCTTCGGATTCGTCCTGATGTCCTTCACGAGGTCGTTCGTGTTCCGGAGCGTCTCCTTCATCTCCAGATAGAGCGACGAGTCGGCGATCGCCTTCCCGATGGATCCTTCGCCGCTGTCCAGCCGCTTCACCACCCGATCCAGCGACGTGGCGGTCGCCGAGAGCTGCTCGCTCAACGAACTCAACCGCCGCGACGCCGTCCCGAAGTCCTTGATCGACGACGTCACTTCCGCCTCGTTGATGGAGGCGATGGCGTTCAGCTTCTGCGCGGCGCCCCGAAAGTCGGTCACGGCCTGACGGAGGTCGGTGCGGTTCTCTTCCATCGTCTCGGTCAGGCTGGTCGAGGCGCGCTCGACGTTCTTCGCGGCCTTCTCGATCGTGGCGGGATCCAGGGCGTCCAGCATCAGGTTCAATCGCGACGACAATTCGGTCGCCTCGATCACCAAGTCCCCGGCGCCCGCGATCACCTCGGGCACCCCCGACTGGAACCGTCCGGGAATCGGCTTCGCGCGGTCGTAGGCCCCCGGCGCGACGCCGGGATCCAGCGCCAGGAACTTCTCGCCCAGGAATCCCTTGTTCGTCACCCGCAGCTGCACGTCGGGATGGAGCACCACGTCCCGCTGCAGATCGAACTCCACGCGGACGCCCTGATCCTCCAGCGTGATCTTCGTGACGGCGCCCTTCTTCACGCCGCGCACGGCGACGGGATCTCCCTCGGCCAGCGAGCCGACTTCCTCGAAATGGGCGGTGAAGTAGGCCTTCTTCTGGCCCAGCCGGTACTCCTTCAGCCAGACCACCCCGACGATCATGGCGACGAGCGCCACCAAGCCCGTGATTCCGACCTGAATGGCGGCGGTTCGTGACGTGTGGTTCATCCGTGTCCCTCTACGTCGGTTGGAGGGGCCCTTCGCTGCTCCCCTCGATGAACTGCCGGACGATCGGGTCCTTCGTCGCCTGGATCTCGGCCGGCGTTCCGATCGCGTGGATGCGTCCGTCGTGGAGCATCGCGATCCGGTCGGCGATATGATAGGCGCTTCGCATGTCGTGCGTTACCGCGATCGACGTGATCCCCAGGCGCTCCTGGAGGCGGCGAATCAGCCGGTTGATGACGTCCGACGTGATCGGGTCGAGCCCGGTCGTCGGCTCGTCGTAGAGCATGATCTTCGGGTTCATGGCGAGCGCCCGGGCCAGCGCGGCCCGCTTCTTCATCCCGCCCGAAAGCGAGCTGGGGCGCTGTCCCTCGGTACCCGACAAGCCCACCAACCCCAATTTTTCGGCAACCACGAGCTCGATCTGCACCTGCGACATCGGCGTGTGCTCCCGCAGGGCGAGGCCCACGTTCTCCCCGATCGACATCGAGTCGAACAGGGCGCCGGCCTGGAAGAGCATCCCCATGGTCTCCCGCAGCTCCAGGAGTTCCTCCTCGGCGAGCGCGGAGACGTCGAGCCCGTTCACCCGCACCGTGCCGCGATCGGGGTGGAGCAGGCCGACGACGTGCTTCAGGAGGACCGACTTCCCCGTGCCGCTTCGCCCGATGATGACCAGCGACTCGCCGCGCGCGACGGAGAGGTTCACCCCCCGGAGGACTTCCTTACGGCCGAGCTGCTTCCAGACGTCCGAGAACTCGATCGTGACGTACCCGTCGCCCACGAACCCCGTCCCGCTCACCAGCCCCAGTCCTCCCGCGCCGCCCATCCCGGCCGCCCCGCTACGCGAACAGAACCCGGAAGAGGAACGACGCGAGGAGGTAGTCCACCACGAGGATCAGGACGCACGACGCCACCACCGCCTTCGTCGTGGCGAGGCCGACGCCCTCGGCGCCCCCCTCGCTCTTCAGCCCGTAGTAGCAGCCCATCATCGCGATGATCTGCCCGAAGAAGAACGCCTTCAGAATGCCCGAGAAGACGTCGTGCATCTTGAAGTACATCTTCAAGCCGCTCGTGAAGGTGTGCGACGTGATGTCGAGCGTGCCGAGCGCGACGAGGTAGGCGCCGAAGATGGCCACGATGTCCGCGAAGACGGTCAGGACCGGGAGCATGATCGTCGCCGCCAGGAAGCGCGGCACCACGAGGTAGCGGACGGGGCTGATCCCCATCGTCTCCATCGCGTCCACCTGCTCGGTGACGCGCATCGTTCCGAGTTCGGCGGCCACGGAGGCGCCGACGCGTCCGCCGACCACGATCGCCGTGAGCACGGGGCCCAGCTCGATGACCACCGACTTCCCGATCACCGTGCCGAGATAGACCATCGGGACGTAGTCGCGCATCTGGTAGGCGGCCTGGACCGCCGTCACGGCGCCGGTGAAGAGCGCGACGATCAGGGTGAGCGGTATGGAGCCGATCCCGATCGCCGCCATCTGCTCGACGATCAGCCCGACCTTCCGGGCGCCGGCGGGAATCTCGCGGATGACGTGTCCGAAGAGAATGAAGACCTCGCCCGTGTCCTGGAGCGCGGTGAGGATGGTCCGCGCGGGCCAGGTGTCGGCGAGGGTGGGCCGGACGGCGTCGCTCACCGCGGCGGAAGACCCGGGGGTGGCGCGGCGGGCGGAAGCTCGCGCAGCGATTCGAAGCGCGTGCACTCGCTCAGGAACGCGAGGTCCACGGTCCCGATCGGGCCGTTACGCTGCTTCGCGATGATGATCTCCGCCTTCCCGTCCTTCTTCTCGGGCTCGGTCTCGTACACCTCGGGACGGTAGACGAAGAGGACGACGTCGGCGTCCTGCTCGATGGCGCCCGACTCGCGGAGGTCGGAGAGCATCGGCCGCTTCGCCCCGCCACGCGTCTCGACGGCGCGCGAGAGCTGCGAGAGCGCGACCACCGGCGTCTCCAACTCCTTCGCCAGCGCCTTCAGCGACCGCGAGATGGTCGAGATCTCCTGCTGCCGGTTCTCGGCGCTCTCGGGGCCGCGCACGAGCTGGAGGTAGTCCACGATGATCATCCCCAGCGGGCCCTCGGCCGAGGCGAGCCGCCGCGACTTCGCGCGCATTTCGAGGATCGTGATCGCCGCGGTGTCGTCGATCCAAAGCGGCGCCTCGTGGAGCTGCGCCGCGGAGTTCTGCAGGCGGCGGTACTCGTCCGCGCTCGCGTAGCCGCGGCGGATCTTGTGGATGTCCACGCGCGCGAGCGAGCAGAGCATGCGCTGGACGAGCGCGTCCTTCGACATTTCGAGGCTGAAGACGCCGACGGGGCGGCGGTCCTTCGGCTTCGTCCGCACCGCCACGTTCTCCGCGATGTTCAGCGCGAACGAGGTCTTCCCCATGGAGGGGCGGCCGGCGATGACGACGAAGTCCGACTTCTGGAACCCGGCCGTCATCTCGTCGAGATCGTAGTAGCCGGTCGGCGTTCCGGTGACGTGGACCTTCCGCTGGCGGTACTCCTCGATGGCCGAGAAGCCCTGGAGCACCAGCTTGTTCATCGGGACGAAGCCCGAGCGCATCTGGTCGTTCGCGATCTCGAAGACGCGCTGCTCGGCGGAGTCGAGGAGGACGCGCGCCTCTTCCTTCTGCTCGTACGCGGCGTCCACGATGGAGCGGCTCACGTCGATCATGCGGCGGAGCGTCTGCTTCTCCTGCACGATCTTCGCGTGCGACTCCACGTTCCCCGCGTGCGTGACGTACTGGTCGAGCGAGGTGAGGTAGCTGTAGCCGCCCACGGCCTCGAAATCGTTCCGGCGCTTCAGCTCCTCGGCGACGGTGACGAGGTCGATCGGGGCGCTCCGCTCGAAGAGCTCGGTCATGGCGCGCCAGATCTTCGCGTGGCGCGGATCGTAGAAGGCGTCGGTCGCGAGGATCTCGATGGCGCCCGTCACCGCGTCGGGCGACGCGAGCATGGAGCCGAGGACCGCCTTCTCGGCGTCGTCGGAGTGGGGCGGGACCCGCCCGGTATCGGAGCCCCCGTTCTCCTCGGCGACCGCCGAGGGGCTCCACTTCGGCTTGAACGCTCTGCGCGGGCTGCCTTCCATCGTCCGCTCCTAGGCCGTCGCCCGCACGAAGTCGCAGACGCGCTGCAGGTCGATCCACGCGTCGCGCTTCAGTCCGGGGTTCCGGAGGAGCGCGGCCGGGTGATACGTCGGGATCAGCGGCACACCGCGGAAGGAGAAGGTCTTCCCCCGCATCGAGGCCATGGTCGCCTTCGTCCCCAGGAGTCCCTGCGCGGCCGAGAGGCCGAGCGCGCAGATCACCACCGGGCGGACGAGCGCGATCTGTTGCTCGAGGTAGGGGAGGCACTGCTCCACTTCGCCGGGCGCCGGAACGCGATTGTCGGGCGGCCGGCACTTGAGAATGTTCGCGATGTAGACGTCCTCGCGACGCATCTCGATCGCCGTGATCATCTTGTCGAGGAGCTGCCCCGCGCGCCCGACGAAGGGAACTCCTTGCAGGTCTTCGTCGCGGCCGGGCGCCTCGCCGATGAACATCAGCCGGGCGCCGTGCGGTCCGTCGGAGAAGACGGTCTGCGTCCGCGTCTCGCAGAGGCCGCACTTTCGGCATCCCGCCACGAGCGCGCGGAGTTGGGCCAAATCTACCGGCAAATCATCGCGAAGGGTTAGTGGAACGTCGGCCGGAGCCGGCGCGACGGGAGGCGGGAGCGGCGCGCGCTTCGGCGCCTCGAACCCGGGAAGGGCGAGCGCCTCGGCTTCGACGGGCGCGGAGGGGCGCGGGGCGACG
>DATIQI010000158.1:0-16608 GCA_035470985.1 Acidobacteriota bacterium | reverse complement strand
GCTCGCGCGCGCGATGGGCGCGGCGTGGGTGGGAGGCGCGGCCGATCCGCTCCCGGCGCGCGTGGACGCCGGCATCCTCTTCGCGCCGGCGGGCGAGCTGGTCCCCGTGGCGCTCCGCTCGATCGAGAAGGGAGGGACCCTGGCCGTCGCGGGGATCTGGCTGAGCGCGATCCCGCCGCTCGACTACGAGCGGGAGCTCTTCTACGAGCGGAATCTCCGAAGCGTCACCGCGAACACGCGCGCGGACGGAGAGGGTCTCCTGCGCGAGGCGGCCTCGATTCCGATCCGGCCGCGCGTGACGACGATGCCGCTGGAGGCGGCGAACGAGGGGCTGCGTCGCCTGAAGGAAGACGGGCTCGAGGGGACGGGCGTCCTCCTCGCCGAGTGATCGCTCCCCCGCGTCCACCCCTGCCGAAAATGGGACGGGGCGCGGATCTCCTGACCCGCACCCCGTGGGGGACACTCCCGACGGCACCCGCCGCCGGGTCGCGGCCGAGACCGCGGGCGCCTCACACCCGCCGGCCGCTCCGCGCGCCGTCCGTGGCGCGCCCTACGTTCCCGGAAATCCTACCGCGTTACTTCCCGAAGTCGAGCACGATCGCGAGGACGCCGTTTTCGACCTTGATGTCGTACGTCGTCGTGTTGCCGATCGCGTAGAGCGTGAACTGCCCGTCGTTCTTCACCTCGTTCAGGAGGAGGGCCTTTCCATTGGCCGTGAAGAGATTCGCGGACTCGTTCCAGTCCACGGTCTTCGTCGCGTTCGGAAGCACGATGAAGGGCCCCCAGAGCTTCGTCGCCTGGTTGCTGATCTCCGTGGACGTGGTGAGGTTGCTCGGCGCGGCCGTCATCCACACCTCGACCCCGACCGTGCTCCCCAGATTGTTGGTGACCTTGCCGAGGACCGCGATATCGGCGATCGCCTTCAGGTCCTCCTTGTGGTCGTTGTAGTCGTCGTTCGTGTTCAGGTCGATGTCTTCCCGGACGATGTTGGAGTTCGTCTGGGCCTGGAAGTTCGGCAGATCGAAATCGATCAGGAACTGCCCCGAAACCAGGATGCACCCCGCCGCCGCGAGCGTGAAGACGAGCGCGGGGACGATCATCTTGATGGCCTTCATCGCGCGTCCTCCTCTCAAGGCAACAGACTGTAGGAGAGCCCGGCCGTGACGTTCCCGAACTTTCGGGACGTGTCGCCGGTCTTGACCAGATTCAGTTCGCCGCGGACCTGGAGCGAGAGCTTCGGCGTGGCGCCGATCCCGACCCCGAGTCCGATGTTGTAGCCCACCTCGTCGATCTTCTCGTCGACGGCCCGCTCCAACTTGTACTTGCCGATGCCGGCGAGCGGGAAGAACCGAAATCCCATCCCTGTGGTGCTGCCGAGCATGACGTTCAGGCCGTAGGCCTTCGCGTCGTATCCGTCGCGCGCGTAGGCGATGCCGCCCAGCGTCTCCTCCGCGTCGCCCAAGTCCGACGAGGCATAGAAGACCTCTCCGGAGAGCATCGGAACGATCGACACGGTCGCCCGAACGCCGTAGATGGTGCCCGACGAGACGTCGTCCTGAAGGATGGGATACGAAAGCCCGCCGTAGACGCCGGGAGCGATCCCGGTCGCGAAGGCGGGTGCTCCGGCGAGCGCCAGGCAGAGCCCGGCCGCCGCGAGCACGTAGACGCGCTTCATGATGCCTCCTCCCGATGATGGGCGCCGCGTCAGGCGGCGTCCCGGGTCCAGAAGCCGTCGGGATCGATTCGTCGGAGCGCCCCCCGCTCCTGGTCCGAGAATGGGCGCGTCATCCCGATCGGTTGAGCGATCCGCGGCTCCCACGCCATGCCGACGAGCACGTGGTCCACGGTCACTCCGGGAAACACTTCGTAAAGGTACGCCTCTTCGAGCACGTGGTCGAACCGAAAAACGGCGACCGTGGTGATGATCGCGGACGGACCGCCCGGCGGCAAGCCCTGGCGTTCGCGCCAACCCGGACCGTCGCCGCGCCCGGGCGACGTGCGGAAGCGGACGCGCTCGACCAGGCGGCGCCGCTCGTGCGGGACGAGGATGACGGTGCGCCGCGCGAGCGAGGCGATGTCGGCGGCGCCGCCGCTTCCCGGGAGCCGCGTCGGGCGCCCGTCGGCGTCCGCGCCCTCCGTGGAATTGAGGTTCCCGTAGCGGTCCACCTCCGCCGCTCCCAGGAATCCCAGATCGACCCGTCCCGCGGCCATCAAACCCATCACGTCGAGCGTGCTGCCGGCGAGGGTGGCGTCGAGGATGTTGGGCGGATCGCCCATGGTGAAGAGGAGTTCGCGCGCGGCCTCCTCGCGGATGAGTCCGTTCTCGTACAGCGCGACCGCGTTCGGAGCGTGGGTCGCCTTCGCGACCAGATAGGCGAGGAGGGGGAGCCGCGTTCCGACGAACACGGTCTCCCCCTCTCGGATTTCACGGGCGGCGCGGAGGACCATCCGCTCGCGGGGAGCGAGGGAAGGGGTCACGCGCGGCTCCGATTACTTGCCGGTGAACTTGGCCTGGCGCTTCTCGACGTACGCGGTGAGCCCTTCCTTCGCGTCGTCGCTCTGGAAGAGCTGCTGCTGCAGCTCCCGCTCGATGGCGAGCGATTCGCTGAACGAGACCTCCAGCCCCGACTGGACGGCGCGCTTGATGCGGCCGACCGCCTTCGAGGCCTTGCCGGGCGGGACGAACTGGCGCGCGTACTCCATCACCTTCGCGTCGAAGTCCTCGGCCTCCCAGACGTGGTTCACCAGGCCCCACGTCTCGGCGTCCTCGAACGCGAACGTCGCGCCCGTCGTCATCATCTCGATGGAGCGCGGCTTGCCGACGAGGCGGGCGAGGCGCTGCGTGCCGCCCGTGCCCGGAAGGACGCCGAGCGCCACTTCCGGCAGGCCGATCTTGCCGGCGTTCTTCTTCGCGATCCGGATGTCGGCCGCCATGGCGATCTCCAGCCCGCCGCCGACGCAGTGGCCGTTCAGCGCGGCGATCACGAGCTTCGGCGTCTGCTCGAGGCGGTTCAGCGTCTCGTTCGCGTGGAGGCAGAAGAAGTACTTGAAGTAGGGATTCACGGTCTGGAGCATCTTGATGTTCGCGCCGGCGCAGAAGAACTTGTCGCCCGCGCCCCGCATCAGGATCACGTGGACGTTCTCGTCGAAGCGCGCCTTCAAGATCGCCTCGTCCAGTTCGCGCATCATTTCGTACGTGTAGGTGTTCGCCGGCGGATCGCAGAGTTCCAGGATCGCGATGCCGTTCTCGACGCGGTACCGGCAGAGGTTCCCGGTGGCCGGCGGATTCATGGTTTCGGGAGTCAACGCTGCACCCTCCTTCTCGATCGATGAGGCCTGGTCGGCGGTATTGAGGTTGGAGCCGGAAGTATAGCCCAGCGGCGGGGTCAGCGCCCCTCGAACTTGGGCGGGCGCTTCTCGAGGAACGAGGCGATTCCTTCCTTCGCGTCGCGGGAATTCCAGCAACGCTCCTGACCCTCCAGCTCCCGGTCCAGACAGCCTTCCGGTGAGAGGACGGCGGCCGCCTGGACCGAGCGCTTGATCTCGGCCAGCGCGAAGCCCGCGCCCTCCGCGAGGCGCGCGGCGAAGGCGACGGTCTCGTCCACCAGCGACTCGGCCGGGAGAACGCGGTTCACGAGGCCGATCCGGAGCGCCTCGGCGGCGTCCACCGGATCGCCCGTCCACATGAGCTCGAGCGCGCGCGACGGCCCGGCGAGGCGCGTGAGCGCGTGAAGGCTCCCCCAATCGGGGTGGAGCCCGATCCGCGCGAACGACTGCGCGAACTTCGCCTTCTCCGACGCCCACCGGACGTCGCAGGCGAGCGCGAGCCCCATGCCGCCTCCCGCGGCCGCGCCGTTCACGGCGGCGATCACGGGCTTCGGGCAGGCGCGCACGGCCAGCGCGACGTCGCGTCCGGCGTGGACCACGTCCTTGAAATCGTCCCAGCGCCCGCCGCGCTCCATGACGTCCTTCATGAACGCGATGTCGCCGCCGGAGCAGAAGCCGCGTCCCGCGCCGGTGATGACGATCGCGCCGACCGCGGCGTCCGCGGCCGCCTCGCGCACGGCGGCGGCCAGCGCCGCGCCCATCTCGGCGACGAGCGCGTTCAGCGATTCGGGGCGGTTCAGCGTCACGAGGAGCGCGCGGTCGTGGCGCCGCGTGAGGATCGAAGCGGTCGTCATGGCCGGCGCTAGCTGAGATCGACCCAGACGCTCTTCGTCTGGAGATAGGCGTCGAGTCCCGCCATGCCCGACTCGCGGCCGAATCCCGACGCCTTCGTGCCGCCGTAGGGCGACGCGGCGTCGTACAGGTTGTAGGCGTTGATCCAGACGGTCCCGGCCTGGAGCGCGCGGGCGGCGCGGTGCGCCTTCTTGATGTCGCGCGTCCAGATTCCGGCGGCGAGGCCGTACGCCGTCTGGTTCGCCACCGCGATCGCCTGGTCGAAGTCGTCCACCTCGATCACCGAGAGGACCGGACCGAAGATTTCCTCCCGCGCGATCGTCATGTCGTTCCGCACGCCGTCGAAGACGGTCGGCTTCCAGAACCAGCCCTTGCCGTCGCCGACCACCGCGCGCTCGCCCCCCGCGACCAGGCGGGCGCCCTCTTTCTTGCCGATCTCCACGTAGCGCTCGATCTTCTCCACCTGCTCGCGCGTCGCCTGGGCGCCGAGGCGCGTCTTCGGGTCGAGCGTGTCGCCCGGGACCATCTTCGCCGCGCGCTCCACGATCTTCTCGAGAAGCGGCTCGCGGATCGCCTTCGGAACGAGGAGGCGGGAGCCCGCGGTGCAGACCTCGCCCTTGTTGTAGAAGATCGCGTTCAGCGCGCCGCGCGAGGCGAGCTCCAGGTCGGCGTCCTCCAGCACGATGTTCGCCGACTTCCCGCCCAGCTCCAGCGCGACCTTCTTCACCGTCTTCGCGGCGTTCGCCATGATGATCTGCCCGGTCGTCGTCTCGCCGGTGAAGGCGATCCCCGCGACGCCGGGGTGCGCCACGAGCGCGGCGCCCGCCGTCGGCCCGAACCCGGGCAGCACGTTCAGGACGCCGGGCGGCAGCCCCGCCTCGAGCGCGATCTCGCCGAGGCGGAGCGCGGTGAGCGGCGTGTCCTCGGCGGGCTTCAGCACCGCGGTGTTCCCCGCGGCCAGCGCCGCCGCCACCTTCCGCGCCGCCATGAGGACGGGGAAGTTCCAGGGCACGATGAGGCCCACGACGCCGAGCGGCTCCCGCATCGTGTAGTTGAGATAGGGCCCCGAGACCGGGATCGTCGCGCCTTCGATCTTCGTCGCGGCGCCGGCGTAGTAGTGGAACACGTCGGCCGTCAGGGGCACTTCGATGCGCGTCGTCTCGGTGATCGGCTTTCCGGCGTCGAGCGTCTCGAGGCGCGCCACGTCGGCAGCGTGCTTCAGCAGGAGATCGCCGATCCGCCAGAGGATCTTCCCGCGCTCGGACGCGGACATCCTCCCCCAGGGCCCCTCCAGCGCGGCGCGCGCCGCGGCGACCGCGGCGTCCACGTCGGGCGCGTCGGCCTCGGCGATCTCGGCGAGCGTCTCGCCGGTGGCGGGATTCAGGGTGGGGAAGCGCTTTCCGGAAGCGGCCTCGCGCCACTCGCCGCCGATGAGGAGCTTCCCTCTGGAGGCGAGGAGCGGCGCCGCGATGGTGGCGTCAGGAGTCATGGTCGTTCCTCGTGGTCGTGCGTCGGTAGGGGTTGGGGGTTCAGCGCTTCGCGTGCTCGAAGAGCTCGACCACGTTGCCGCAGCCGTCCTCCGCCAGGATCTGCTTGCCGCCGGGGCCGGCGACGACCTCGTTCCGGAAGACCACCCCGGCCGCGCGCATCCGCTTCACGTCGGCTTCGAGGTCCTCGACCGGGATCGCGATCCGGTTCCAACCGCCCGGCTCGGGCGTGCGGCCGTCCGGCATCGGCTGCCAGGCCGACGTGCCCGGCCCGCTCAGCCAGAGGTTCGTGTTGCCGCGCACCACGGAGGCGAAGGCCGAGCCCCATCGCTCCGCCTGCGCGAATCCGAGCTGTTTGGTGTAGAACGCGACCGCGCGGTCGAGGTCGTCGACGAGGTATCGGATCGTGGCCATGAACTCCCCCTACGGAGCCGGATAGTCGTAGATGCCGCGCCCCACCTTCCGGCCGAGTCGCCCGGCCTTCACGTACTGGATGTGGAGCGGGTTCGGGCGGAAGCGCTCGCCCAAGGCCTGGTGCAAGTATTCCAGGATGAAGAGCCGGGTGTCGAGACCGACCAGGTCCACCATCTCGAACGGTCCCATCGGGTGGTTCAGGCCGAGCTTCAGCGCCTTGTCGATGTCGCGCGCCGATGCGACGCCGGTCTCCAGCATCGCGAAGGCCTCGTTTCCGATCAGGACGTTCACGCGCGACGTGACGAAGCCGGGCGACTCGCGCACCAAGACGGTCTCCTTGCCCATGGCGTGCGCGACCTCCTCGGCCAGGCGGAGCGTCGGTTCGTCGGTCTCGAGCCCGCGGACCAGTTCCACGAGGCGCATGCGGTGGACGGGATTGAAGAAGTGCATCCCGACGAAGTGCTTCGGCCGATCGGACGTGGCGGCCAGCTCGGTGATGCCGAGCGCCGAGGTATTCGTCGCGAGGACGGCGCCGGGCGCGAGGTGGGGCGCGACGGCCGCGTAGACGTCGGCCTTCAGGCCGACGTGCTCGGGGACTGCCTCGATCGCCAGCTGGGCACCCTTCGCGCCGTCCGGCGTGGCGGACCACTGGAGGTTTTCGCGGACCGCCGTCTCCGCCGCGGAGTCCCAATCGCCCCGCTCGCGGGCGCGGCTCACGATGCGGTCGATCTCGGCGCGGGCGGACTCGGCGGAGGCGGCGTTCGGCTCGATCACGCGGGTGTCGAATCCGGCTTTCGCGGCCACGAGCGCGATCCCGCGCCCCATGACGCCGGCCCCGATCACGGCAATGGTTCGGACGGGTTTCGAGGTCATCGATACTCCTTGGGTCGTGGGGGAAAGGGAGACCATCGCACCCTCCGGGCCGACGGTCAAGCGGGGCCGCCGCCCCGCGCGGGCGTGGTAGGATCGATTCGTGAGCCCCCGTCCTCTCGCGGCCCTCGCGGCCGCGCTCGTCGCCTCCCGCGTGGCCCTGGTCTTCGGCGTCAGCCGGTCGATCTTCTGAGGTCCGCGCGCGGGGCGGGCGGATAAAGGGAGCAACCGCCCGCCCCCGTTCGGCATCCAACCTAGGTCGATGGCCGGCCGGGGGACCGCGCGTCCTCCCGCCCGCCTTCCCCCGAGCCCTCAGGGAGGAATTCCTCGTGATGATCCTGGTAACGGGTGCCGCCGGCACCACCGGCAGCGAAGTCGTCCGCCAACTGTCGTCCAAGGGCCTTCGCGTGCGGGCGATGCTGCGCGACCCCGACAAGGCGAAGCGGTTCTCCGGCCCCGGGGTCGAGACCGTCGTCGCCGATCTCGAGCGGCCCGCCACGCTCGACAAGGCGTTCAAGGGCGCGGACAAGCTCTTCCTGGTCTCGTCGCCCGATCCTCGCGTCTCGCTCCTTCACGGCAACGCCATCGACGCCGCGAAGCGCGCGGGGGTGAAGCAGATCGTGCGGCTCTCGGCCGTCGCGGCTTCCACCTCGTGTCCCGCGCGTCTCCTGAAGTGGCACGGCGAAGTGGACGAGCGCCTCTCGCGCTCCGGGATCTCCTACGCGATCCTCCGGCCCCAGTTCTTCATGCAGAATCTCCTCGGCATGAGGGCCTCGATCCAGCGCGACGGCGCCATCTACCTTCCGGCCAAGGAGACGAAGACCGGGGCGATCGACACGCGCGACGTCGCGGCCTCCGCCGTCGCCGTCCTGACGAGCGAGGGACACAGCGGAAGGGTCTACGACCTGACGGGTCCCGAGTCGCTCGGATTCGCGGACATCGCGGCGCGGATCGGAAAGGCGATCGGCCGTCCGGTCGCGTACGTGGACGTTCCGCCCGAGGCCGCGCGCGAGGCCCTCCTGGCGCAGGGGTGGCCGGAGTTCCTGGCCGACGGCTTCGTGGAGATGATGGGATTCTTCGCGACGGGCGCGGGGGCCGACGTGACGGGGACGGTGGAGAAGTTGACCGGAGCGAAGCCCCGATCGATCGACGTGTTCGCGAAGGACTACGCGGGCGTGTTCGCCGGAACGGTCGCCGCCGAGGCGTAGGGGGCGCGCCGGGGGCGGTGCCGTACTACCGCCGACGATTCGGTGTCATCGATGCGGCTGAGGTTGGCCGTCACGCCTTCGGAAGGGTGACGCCCTTCTGCCCCTGGTACTTCCCGTCGCGATCCTTGTAGGACACGCTGCAGATCTCGTCCGCTTCGAAGAAGATCATCTGGGCGATGCCTTCATTGGCGTAGATCTTGGCGGGCAAGGGAGTTGTATTGGAGAACTCCAAGGTAACGTGGCCCTCCCATTCGGGCTCGAGCGGCGTAACGTTCACGATGATCCCGCAATTGCGAACGAAGACACCCGCTTCGAGCGCGAAGTTGCCTGCCTCCGGAACCGTGAGGCAGTACGTATCGTGCTGGCCCGGAAGCGAGCGGACTCGCGCCACTCGGTGATTCCGGCCCGGAGTGCCGCGGAACGCGCCCAGGACCTCCGGAAACTTGCGAAACACGGAGCGGTCGCAGTTCAGCAACCGTGCGGCTCCCCGAATTGAACCCGTGCGGTCGAGCGCCTGCAGCACCGTCGCCTCGTCGATCTCGGGGCGGAGATTGATGGATCGCGCCACAGTGGCCTGCGCTCGCCGCCTCGATCCGTCGTCTCGCGCCCAGACCTCCACCATGCGCTCCGCCTGCCGCGATCTCTGCATCGGCGGCTCGCTCCAGAACTGAGCCGCGCGCATCGATTGCGCTCGAGACACGCGCTCCCGCCACTCGGGGTCCGCGGAGAGGCGCGCGAACGAGGCACGGATCGCATTCCCATGCTCCCGCGGATCGAACTCGGGGCCATACGTGTCGGCATTGTGCATCCGTATGTGCTCCGACGCCGACATCCGTTCGATGTTCGTGGGTTTGTTGTTCAGCCGGTCGAAGTCCACGTGATGCCGGTGCGTTCCTGCCGCATCGGCGTAGATCCCGTGATGGATGTTCCACTCGTCGGCCAGTCGATGCGTCGGATACATGTGGCCGTTGATGGGCTGGTACACCATCTCGTACCCGCGCTTCACGTCCCGATAGAGCGGCATCAGAGAGTCGTCCGGCCGAAGTTCGGCGGCGGCCGCCGTGCGGCCATCCCGCCGGAGGAACTGGTGGTCCGGAGTGGCGCGAATCACCTCGCCGTCGTCCAGCGTCACCTCGACGAGTTCGGAGCTCTCGATGAACCTGGGGGCGTCCAGCAGGCTGACGATGATCCGGCCGTTGGGCCCGATGCTATAACCCCAGAAGAGTTCGCCGCGCTCGTGTCGTCGGGCCATCTCTTCGAGCGTCGGTGCGCTGCCGTCCACGAGTGCCACGCGAGTGTCTCCACTGAAACAGCGCGCATACGTGGACTTTCCGAGGCAGATCGTGAGCACGCTTCTGGGAATCCGGAAGTACTCGACGGTGCGCGCGAGCGCGAACGAGTTCGGGGGGATGATGCAGACGTCCGCATGCACGTCGACGAAGTTCTTCTCGTCGAACTGCTTCGGATCGACGATCGTCGAGTTTATGTTGGTGAAGATCTTGAACTCGTTGGCGCACCGAACGTCGTAGCCGTAGCTCGACGTGCCGTACGAGATGATGCGGCCGTTGTCGGCCCGTCGAACCTGGTTCGGCTCGAAGGGTTCGATCATCTTCTCTTGGACCGCCATGCGGCGGATCCAGTGGTCCGACTTGATGCTCATGGTGCGCGTCGCCCCCTTCGATCGAATCATGTCCGACGGCGCCATTGTGCCACGCGCCTCGAGGTGGTGTAAACTCGTCCCCCATGTCCCGCCGCATCTACCTGGAAACGTACGGCTGCCAGATGAACGTGGCCGACTCGGAGCTCATGCTGGGGCAGCTCGCGCGCGCGGGGTACCAGCGGACCGAGGAGGCCTCCGACGCCGACGTCATCCTCCTGAACACCTGCGCCATCCGGGAGCACGCCGAACAGCGCGTCTACGGCCGCCTGGGCGAATTGAGCCGTCACAAGGTCCGCCGTCCCGGGGTCGTCCTGGGCGTGGCGGGCTGCATGGCGCAGCACCTGAAATCGAGGCTCCTCGAAAAGGTGCCGCAGGTGGATCTGGTCGTCGGACCCGACGGCTACCGCGACCTCCCGGCGCTCCTCGACGGCGCGCGCGACGAGCCGACCCTGGCCGTGCGCCTCTCCCGCGACGAGACCTACGGCGATCTGGCGCCCGCGCGCGCCGACGGCGTCCGCGCCTGGGTGAGCATCATGCGCGGCTGCGACAAGTTCTGCACCTTCTGCATCGTTCCCTTTGTCCGCGGGCGCGAGCGGAGCCTCCCGCTGGAGGAGGTCGTTCGCCAGGTGGAGCACGCCGCCGCGGAAGGGTTCAAGGAGATCGTCTTCCTCGGCCAGACCGTGAACGCGTACCGGGACGGCGACGATGACTTCGCCGCGCTCCTCCGCCGCGCGAACGAGGTGCCCGGGATCGAGCGGATCCGGTTCACGTCGCCCCACCCGAGCGATTTCACCGATCGCACGCTCGAAGCGCTCGCCGAGTGCGGCAAGGTGATGCCGCAGATCCACCTCCCGCTCCAGTCGGCGTCCAACCGCGTGCTCGAGCGGATGCGGCGGATCTACACCATCGAGGCCTACGAGGCGCTCGTCGCGCGCATGCGCGCCGCGATCCCGGGACTCGCACTCTCCACCGACATCATCGTCGGCTTTCCGGGTGAGACGGACGCGGACTTCGAGGCGACGCGCGCCGCGATGGCGCGAATCGGGTACGACAGCGCCTTCCTCTTCAAGTACTCGCCGCGCCCGGGCGCCCGGTCGGCGGAGTGGGACGACGACGTCCCCGATCCCGAGAAGGCGCGACGGATCACGCTCTTGATCGAGGAACAGAAGCGGATGTCGCTGGAGAAGAACGCGCCCTCCGTCGGAACCGACGTGGAGGTCCTGGTGGAGGGCCCCTCGAAGCGGAATCCCGAGCACTGGTTCGGGAAGACGCGCCAGTTCAAGACCGCCATCTTTCCGCGCCGGAGCGAATCCGTGGGGGATCTCGCGACGATCCGCGTGTCGGCCGTGTCGCCCTATACCCTCTTCGGCGAAGGCGTGCCGTCGGCCGTGCAGGCCGTGGAGGACGCGACCCCCTGATCTCCCCCTGCCGGTCCCCGCGCGGATCGGTCGTCGCCGCCCTTCTCGCCGCGGTCGCCTGGAGCGCGTTCTTCGCGCTCCTCCCGCCCGCCGCCTCGGCGTGGTCCCCGCCGGGCGTCGCGTACGACATCGACGTCCTCCTCGACACCGCGCGCCATCGCCTCGAAGGCTGGACCACGATCCGCTACCGGAGCGGCGCCGACTCGGCGCTGACCGCGCTTTGGCTCCACGCCTATCCCAACGCCTTCTTCGACGAGAGGAGCGTGTACGGGCGCGAGGCCGAGCGGCTGGGCGAGAACTACGATATCCGGTTCTCGAGCCGCGAGGACCGGGGCTGGATGGCGCTCGACCGCGCGACCGTGGACGGCGACTCCGCGCGCGTCACGATGCTCGAGACCTTGGCCCGCGTCGATCTCCCCAGGCCGCTCGCGCCCGGCGACTCGGTCACGCTCCGGCTCCGGTTCGAGGTGAAGATCCCGAAGCAGTTCGACCGCTTCGGCCGCGTGGGGGACGACTACTCCGTCGCGCAGTGGTACCCGAAGATGGTCGTGCGCGACCGGGACGGCTGGGCGCTCGACCCCTTCCACTACTTCCCCGAGTTCTACGGCGAGTTCGCCGACTACGACGTGGCGATCACGCTCCCCGACGCGCAGTGGGTCGGGGCGACCGGCGTGCTCCGGTCCGCGGAGGGCGGAACGAACGAGATCCCGCTCCAGCGCGCGGCGGCCGAGAGCGTGACGGTCTCGTTCGCGCCCCGCGTGGCCACCACGCGGTCCGGCGGGTGGCCGACGCGCGAGCTCCGAGTGGAGACGACGGACGGCGCCTCCGTGGTCGTGCCGCGGGGCGCGCGCGCGCCGCTCCGCGTTCCCGCGGGCTCTCCCCTCCATTACGCCTACGTTTGGGAAGAGTCGGCGGACTCCGCGTACGCGGAGCGGGACGAGGCGGGGCGCCCGGGGCCCCTGCGGTTCCTCCTCGTCGCGCGCGACACCTCCGTCTCCGACACGCTTCGCGACTTCATCCGCGAGCCGGCGCCCTCCGATTCGGCGCTTCCGTCGCTGAAGACGCTCCGCTACCGCGCGGAGCGCGTCCACGATTTCGCCTGGGTCGCCTCGCCCCGCTACGTGCGCGCCGACTCGCTCTGGAACGGCGTCGCCGTGCGCGCGCTCGTCTTCGTCGAGGACGCCGAGTCGTGGCGCCACGCCCTCGCCTGGACGGTCCGAGCGCTGGAACACGCGAGCGGAACCGTCGGCCCCTACGCCTGGCCCCAGTTCACGTCGGCGGAGGCCTGGATGTCGGGGAGCGCCATGGAATATCCGATGCTGACGGTGAACGACCCCGCGATCGCGGAGGGGGAGGTCGAGTCGCTCGACAACACGCTCGCCCACGAAGCGGCCCATTCCTGGTTCTACGGGATGCTGGGGAACGACGAGCGCCGCCACGCCTGGCTCGACGAGGGATTCACCCAGTACCTCGAGAACGACTACACGGAGCGCCACTACCCGCGCGGCCAATGGAAGCGCCGCGACCGGTTCCGCTGGGTCTCCCCGACGACCCTTCTCCGGCGCACGGAACGCTCGCTCCTCCGGTACCACTACCTCCGCGACGCGCAGCCGATGTCGCGTCCCGCGGACCTCGCGCCGAGCTATCCCGCCTACTCCGTCGCGGCGTACGACCGGCCCGCCATGATGCTGCGAAGCCTTCGCGCCGTCTGGGGCGAGGATGCGTTCGGCGCGTTCCTCCGCGACCTCTACCGCCGCGCCCGCTTCCGCCACCTCCGGCCCGAGGACGTCGAGGCGTCCGCGCGCGCCGCCGCCGGCGACTCGGGCGCCGCGATGCTTCGTCCCTGGATCGAGACGACCGCGCTTCCGGACGTCGCCCGCGGCCCGATCCGCCGCGAGAAGACCGCGGAGGGATGGCGGACGACGGTGCGCGTGCTCCGGAAGGGCGGCTTCGCGTTCGCCGTCCCCTTGGAGGCGCGCTTCGAGGACGGCACATCCGAGACGAAGATCGTCCCGACGACCGCGCGCGAGAACGACGTGGTCTTCGAGAGCCGGTCGCGCGCGCGCGGCGTGACCGTGAATCCGCGCCGCGACGTCTTCGACGCCTACCCGCTCGACGACCAGGACCGCCTGATCCCGCCGATGCGATGGAAACCGCTCTTCGATTTCTCCGGGACGCACGAGGTCACGGTTCTCTACGGGCCGACGATCTGGCACGGGGAGGAGGAGGGGACGAGGCTCGGGGGCTGGGTGGACGGCCGCTTCCTTCCGAGCGACGACTTTCCGCTCGGCATCCGCTCGTTCGAGGCCGGGCTGAACGTCGGGACGCGGACGGGCGACGTCGCGTGGCGCGCGGGCTACGCGCGCCGCGCCGGCATGTTCGGCGCGCGCGGATCGCTCCGGCTCTTCGCGGCGAAGGACGTGACGTACGAGCGGCGCGAGATCTCCGCCTCGAATTGGATCACGGAGAGCGGGCAGCGCCACCCCTGGCGCACGTGGAAGGTCACCGTTCAGGATCTCGACCGCGGTTACGGGGGGGGGCGCGAGCTGAACGGCGAGATCGCGCTCGAGATCCGGACGAAGGGTCCGCGCCGGCAAGAGTCGTTCCAGGTATCGTGGAGGCACGGAGCGCCGGTCGGCGCCCTCGGCCCGGCGCGCGAGAAGGACGGCTACGACGTCGTTCGCGGCACGATCACCGAGTCGCTCGACCTCGGGCCGGGCGGGTCGTTCCACGTCGGCGCGCGCCTCTTCGGAGGGACCACGACGGGCCGCGTGCCCGGCGACCGCCGCTTCGACGCGGCCCAGGCCATGCCGCTCGAGACGCTCGACCTCTTCTACTGGAACGCCGGCGGCCCGCTTCGCGAGAGCGAGCACTTCTGGGCCGAGGGCGGGGGACGGCTTCGCGGCTACGTCGGCCGCGGCATCGTCTCCGACCGCCTCGTGGCCGGGTCGCTCGAGGCGGGCCACGACCGCTGTCCCTTCACCCTCTTCGCGGACGTCGGGCGCGCGACCTGGCGCCGCGTGCTCCAGGGCCCGTCGGGGACGCTCGCCGACGTCGGCCACACCTACGCCGACGCGGGCATCGGCGTCGCCGCGTGGCGCGTCCGCCTCGATGCGCCCCTTTGGGTTGGGACGCCCGAACCCGGCGAGCGGCCTTGGGACGTTCGCTGGGTGGTCGCGTTCGATCTCCCCGACATTCGCTTCCGGTAGCCCCGCCGGCAACCTTCCTCGCGCCGGCTCCATCTCTACCTGTGGCGCCGGCCGGAGTGCCGGGGTCGTCTTGACACCCCCCGCGGCGGGACGGACAATCGGCGAATTGAGCCGCGTTTTCGAAACGCGACCTCGTCCCCCGGGGAGGCACTCCATGAAGATCGACATCCGCTACTGCACCGAATGAGGCTACAAGTCTAGGGCCGCCGGTCTGGCGGCCGAGCTGGAACGCGAACTCGGCGTCACCGCCACCCTCATCGCCGGATCGGGCGGCATCTTCGAAGTCAGCGCCGACGGCAAGGTGATCTTCTCCAAGAAGTCCGTCGGCCGGTTCCCCGAGGAAGGGGAGATCGTCGGAATCTTGCAGCAGTCCTAGGAGGAACGATGCTCTCGCGCCTGTTCCGGACCGCGCTCGCGGTCGTGGTCTCCGCCTCCCTCGCCGCGCCCGCCGCGCTCGCCGCCGGCGCCGTCCACAAGGAAGTCCTTCCGAACGGGCTCCGCATCCTCCTGCAGGAAGATCACGCGAAGCCGCTGGTCGGCGTCTGTATCTTCGTGAACGGCGGCAGCCGGACCGAGACGCCGACGCTCTCGGGTCTCAGCCACTACTACGAGCACCTGATCTTCCGCGGCGGCTCGGCGAAGCAGAAGGAACTGGAGTTCCGCCAGGAG
This sequence comes from Acidobacteriota bacterium, assembly GCA_035470985.1. GTDB lineage: Bacteria > Eisenbacteria > RBG-16-71-46 > SZUA-252 > SZUA-252 > SZUA-252. Next base: position 1,494 of record DATIQI010000158.1, on the reverse strand, counting down.
ATGCAGCGGATCGGCGACGAGAGCGGCGGCTACACCACGAACGACTGGACCTGCTACGGCTTCACCGCGCCGACCGCCACGTTCGACGAGGCGCTCTCGCGCTCGGTGGACGCGTGGATGACGCTGAAACTGACCCAGGCGAAGGTGAACCAAGAGCGCCAGGTCGTCATGGAGGAGTTCAACCAGGGCGAGGATCGGCCCGACTACAAGGTCTACTACCAGATCGAGCGGCTCATGTTCCGCGACCATCCCTACAAGCGGGACACGATCGGACTGAAGGACGCGATCCTCAATTCCTCCCTCGCGACGTTCCGCACGTTCTACGAGGAGCGCTACGTCCCGAACCAGATCATCCTCGCCGCGGTCGGCGACTTCGACACGAAGGAGCTGCGCGACAAGCTGGCGAAGGCGTTCGCCCCCTTCAAGCGAGGCCGCGACGACTTCGAGCTCGGCGAGGTGGAACTTCCGCAGACCGAGCTCCGGATGGGCGTCGAGTCGCTCGAGACCGCGAGCACCTGGGCGATCACCGGATTCCACGTTCCGCCCTACGCGCATCCCGATTCGCCGGCCCTGACCGTCCTGGCCTCCGTGCTCGGCCGCGGCGCCTCCTCGCGCCTCTACCGCGCGCTGAAGGAGAAGGAGAATCTCGTCACGGAGACGAGCGCCGACTTCGAGATCCGCAAGGACCCGGGCATGTTCCACATCTACACGACCATGCCGCCGGCGAACGAGGCGCGCGTCTTCGGCATCGTCCGCGACGAGGTGAAGCGGCTCGCGACCGAGCCGGTTCCCGCCGTGGAGCTGGAGCGCGTGAAGACGGCGCTGGTGAACGACTACCTCTTCGCGGCGCAGACCCCGTTCGCCCGCGCGGAGCGGCTCTGCCGCTTCGAGCTGATGTCCGACGTCACGATGGAGGCGGTCTGGCCGAAGCTCCTCGAGAGCGTCACGGCGGCCGACCTTCAGCGCGTGGTCGCGACCTACTTCGCCGCGGATCTCACCTCCTACTCCGTGGTCCGGCCGACGGGAGTCGCCGGCCCGCCGGAGTCCGAGATTCGCGGGATGCTCGACGCGTGGCGGTCGGGATGGCCGGCCCCCGCGGCCGCGCGGACCGCCGCGGCGTCCCAGGTGCGGCGGGAAGTCCTCCCGAACGGCGTGACACTCCTGCTGCGCGAGGATCACGCGATTCCGATCGTCGCGGTGCAGACCATGGCTCGCGGCGGACTCTGGATCGAGCCTCCCGGAAAGGGCGGCGTCTCGAACATGGCCATGCGGCTCCTCCGCCGCGGGGCGGGGAGCCGGAACGCGCGGCAGATCTCCGATCGCGCCGACGCGCTCGGCATGCGGCTCGCCACGTCCGGGGACGAGGACTTCGCGACGGTCTCCTGGGAGGCTCCCGCGGCGAACTTCGGGGTCGCGTGGGATCTCTACCTCGACGTCCTGCTCCGTCGCACCTTCCCCTCCGACGAGGTGAAGAAGGTGCGCCAGGACCTGATC
>DATIQI010000157.1:0-1525 GCA_035470985.1 Acidobacteriota bacterium | reverse complement strand
TGATCGCGTCCACGGGCACGCCCGCGGCCGCTTCGAGCCACGCGCGCGAGTCGCGAAGCTCCGCGGCGAGCGATCGGTCGTCGAGTCTCGTGAAATCGCGATGCGTCATGCCATGCGATCCGATCGCGACGCCGGAGGCGGCGAGCGCTCGGATCTCCTCCCGGTCCACGTGTCGTTCGGGTACGGCGACGCCGTGGACGTCCCAGTCGTTCCGGCCGCCCACGGCGCCTACCAATACAAACACGGACCAGGGGATGCCTAGTTCCAGCGCCAGGGGGGCGAATACGTGGAAGGTGGAGGCGTAACCGTCGTCCACGGTAACCAGGGCCTCCCCCTCCCCGGGCCCGCCGGGTCCGACCGCGCCGAGCGGACGGAACCGGTAGCCCCGATCGAGGAGCGTTTCCAGGACGCGCCGGAGCCCCTCCCGGGCCACGGCCATCGGGGCCCACGAAAGCCGCGCCGGGGTCTGATGGAGCGCCAGGACCAGCGGCGGAAGCGGGCGCCGGCGGCTCATCGGCCGGTGTGCCCGAATCCGCCTTCGCCGCGCGCGGTCGTGGAGAGCTCGGCCACGACTTCGAGCGCCGCGTGGGCGACGGCCGCGACGACGAGTTGCGCGATCCGCTCCCCGCGCTTCACGACGAACGGGGCGTGGCCCCAGTTCACCAGGAGCACCTTCACCTCGCCGCGGTAGTCGGCGTCGATCGTGCCGGGCGCGTTCGGAACGCCGATCGCGTGGCGCGCGGCCAGGCCGCTTCGCCCGCGAATCTGGCCCTCGTATCCGGGAGGGATCTCGAGGCGGAGCCCCGTCGGGATCGGCACGACGCGGCCCGGCTCGACCACGACGTCCTCGGTCACGGCCGCGTGGAGATCCATCCCCGCCGCGTGCTCGGTCTGGTAGGCCGGGGGCGCGTAGGCGTGCGGCTCCAGGAAGACGCGGATCGTGACCCGCGCGCTCACGCCGCGCTCCCCGCGGGCGCCGCGAGATCCGAGGCGTCGTAGGGACGGTCCGCGTCGCTCCCGCCGAGCGCCACCAGCGAGAGCCGGTCGCGTCCGAGCAGGTCGGCCGCGACGCGGCGAACGTCGTCGGACGTGATTCGCTCGATCGAGTCCACGAGTTCCTCCACGCTGACGATCCGACCCGCGTAGAGCTGCGAGCGGGCGATCCGGTGCATGCGGCTCGACGTGCTCTCGAGGCTGAGGAGGAGTCCCCCCTTCAGCTGCGCCTTCGCGGCGTCCAGATCCCCGGCCGGGAGCCCCTCGGCCGCCAGCCGGTCGAACTCCTCCAGCGTCAGTCGGAGCGCCTTGCGGCCCTGCGCGGGCTGCACGTTCATCGCCGCGCAGAACATACCCGAATCGCGGTAGGAATCGGCGTACGTATACACCGCGTACGCCAGCCCCTCCTGCTCCCGGACCCGCTGGAAGAGACGGCTCGACATGCCGCCGCCCAGGACCGTCGAGAGGAGGGAGAGCGTGTAGCGGTCGGGATGCTCGTGCGGGAGCCCCGGGCCCCCGACGCAGAGGTACT
>DATIQI010000156.1:0-2401 GCA_035470985.1 Acidobacteriota bacterium | reverse complement strand
ATTTGAATGACGTATTCCTGCGCGGCCAGCGGCTTGTGAAGCAGGAGAAAACCGGCGTTGGGGCTCGCCCGCGGAATCGCCCGCGCCGCCTCGAACGCCGTCCACGAGCCGCAGTGTTTTTCCACTTCGTGCGTGGCCTCGCGCCGCTCGATCTTCGCGATGACGAGGGGCGGGTGGAGCGCGCGGCGAAGGAGGCGCCGCAACCCCACGATGTCCTCGGGGCCGCGAACGAACGAGAGCGCCACGTAGTCCACGCCGAGCGAGAGCCCGAGGGCCAGATCGCGCCGGTCCTTCGGCGTCAGCGCCGGAACGCCGAGCCGCACGCCCGGGAAGTTCACGCCCTTGTGATCGGAAACGGCGCCGCCGCGGATGACCCGGGCCCGGAGCCCCTCGCGCGAGCGGGCCAGAACCCGAAGCTCCACCAGGCCGTCGTCGATGAGGACGCGGTCGCCGACGCGGACGTCCTTCAGGAGGCCGGGATAGTCGATGGGGATCCGCTTCGGGCCGGCGGCGCCCGGCTTCGCCGTGACGAGCACCACGTCGCCGTTCGTCACCTTCAGCGATCCGCCCGGGAATTCGCCGACGCGGATGCGGGGGCCCTGCAGGTCGAGGAGGATGCCGACTTCCTTGCCGGCGCGCCCGCAGGCCGCGCGCAGGAGCCGGACGGCGCGCGTGTGATCGCGGCTCGTTCCGTGGGAGAAGTTGAGCCGGGCCACGTCGAGGCCCGCCCGGATCATCCGGGCGAGAACGCGAGGCTCCGTGGAGGCGGGGCCGAGCGTGGCGACGATCTTCGTGCGTCGCACGCTAGACCGAGAGCGTGGCCAGAACCTCGTCCGCGTGGCCCTCGACCTTCACGCGGCGAAAGACGTTTTCCACCTTTCCCTCGCGATCGATGACGAACGTCGTCCGCTCGATCCCCCAGAAGGTGCGTCCGTAGAGGTTCTTTTCCTTGTAGGTGCCGTACCGCCGCGAAATGGCCGCGTCCACGTCCGAGAGGAGCGGGTAGGTCAGGCCGTACTTCTGCGCGAAGCGCTGGTGGCTCAGCTCGTCGTCGAGGCTCACGCCCAGCACGACGGCGTCCTTCGACTCGATTCGCGAGAGGTTGTCGCGGAAGGCGCACGCTTCCATGGTGCAGCCCGGCGTGTCGTCCTTCGGATAGAAGTAGAGCACGACCCGCCGGCCCCGGAACTGGCTCAGCGTGATCCGGCCCCCGGTCGACGCGGGAAGCGAGAATTCCGGCGCCTCCATCCCGACCGTGAGACTCTCGCCCGGCCAGTCGGGCGAGCCCGGCTTCGGCTTGCGGCGCGACGGAGGCGGGAGCGCCTCGTGGCGGACGACGGGGATCGGCGGCTCGCCTTCGGCCTCGCCGTGCCCCTCTTCCGCGCCCATGTGGCCCAAATCGTGGAACTGGCCCTTTCCGCCCTTCGCATCCTTGGCGCCGCCCTTCTTCACGGCGGCGGGGTGTTTCGGCGGGGCCGGGCGCCCCTTCGGAGGTGCGATCTTCTTGGCGGGAGCCGGCTTAGGGGTGGCCTTCTTGGGGCTCGCCTTCACCCGAGGCTTGGCCGCGGGCTTCTTCTTCGGCTTCGGGGCCTTCTTCGCCTTCTTTGCCGCCGGACGCTTCTTGGCGCTCGAACGAGCCACGAGAACCCCCTGAATCTTATTGCAAAGTACTGAGTTAAACGGATCTGCCCCGCGGGGAGGGCGGAGTCCGCACCTCGTTGGGCGGCATCCTACCGGCAAACCGGCTCCGGATCAAGGACGGGGCGGGCTAGTTGCGGACGGAGGAGTAGGTGAAGACCGTCTCGTCGAACGTTGCGGGGGTCGCAACGTTCTCGAATCGAATCATTTGCGGCCTCCCCGCTACTCGCCTTTGGAGGGAGAGGCTGATCGGGCCGACTCGGCTCCAGGCCTCCCAGGAAACCGCCTGGGGCGGCGGCTGGCGCCCGGTCAGGACGTATTCCCACCGGTCGATCAGGCGGGTGGTCCGGTTCACGTGGAGCCAGTAGCGGTCGTCCGAGGTGAGCCCGGTCCCCTTCACGAACGAGAGCTCGAGGACGTCGTACTCCCCCTCCGTGGTCCGCTCCGGGCGCGCGTAGCGGAGGCGCACGCCGGGGTCGCGCAGCTTGAAGGGCATCATCACCCAGTAGGTGTCGTTCACCCAGCGCTCGTAACCGAACTCGAGGATCTCGGCCGCGCGCGCCGGGTCGGTCTCCCCGACGCCGTCGGCGAACGCGATCCCCTTGCGGTCGGAGAGGTTGAAGATCGCGACGACCTGGCGTCCCTTCCCGTCGGTCCCCTCCACGCGGCAGCGGCCCCGGCGCTTGTCCCACCAGTGCTTGTAGCGCGCGGACTCCTGGCCGTCCCGGACGACCACGAAGTCGAATCGGAAATTCGGAAGCCC
>DATIQI010000155.1:0-1984 GCA_035470985.1 Acidobacteriota bacterium | reverse complement strand
GGCCCCCCTTCGTCAGCATGGCCTCCAGCTTCGGCGCCACGGCGTCCGAACCGGAGCGTCCCAGCGCCTCGAAGAACGACTCACGCTCCTTCAGGTCGCGGCGCTGGACCTCGTCCGCCTGGATGACGCCGGCGAGGCTCTGCGCGGCGAGCTCGTCCCGCTTCTCGGCGAGCGTCAGCGCCGCCTGGATCCGCACGCCGGCGTCGGCGTCGCGGAAGGCGGAGACGAGATAGGCGCGCGCCGTCGGGCTCTCGATGTTCCCCAAGGCCCGGACCGCTTCCTTGCGAACCCGGACGTCCTCATGGTGCAGGGCCCGATCGAGCGCGCGTTCCACGCCCTGGTGCGCGATCCGGCCCAGCACGTAGACCACGTTCCGGATGACGTACCACCGCGGGTCGCCGAGGCGCTGGAGGAGCGGCTCCACGTCGTCGCCGCACGTCACGGCCAGCGCCTCGCAGAGCGCGCGGCGGTGCCGGGCGTGGTTCACCTGGCCGAGCAGATCGCAGATGGCCGGCGTCGAGCCGGGCCCGAGCTGGACGAGGAATTCGGTGAGGACCGCGGGATCGAGCTCGGGATGGGCGTTCAGCGTCGGGGCGAGCTGCCCCAGGAACGACGGCCGGCCGATCTCGCGGATCACCCGGTCGGCGATCCCGGCGAACTCGCGTCCTTCCTTCGCCTTCGTCGCCGCGATCTCCTGCAGCCGGCCCAGGAGCTCGTGCGCGCGCTGGACGTCGCCCTCCTCGATGGCGTACTCGATGAAACGCTGGAACGCCACGGCCGAGTCCATGAAGCCCGAGGGATCCTCTTCGTGCGCCAGGATGGCGGCCACGATCTCGAGCACCTCCTGATGGAGCGCGCGGACCTCCTCCAGCCGAATGGCGTGCTCGAGATCGTCGCGCTCCTTGTCGTCGATCTGGAACTGGATCCCGTCGGGCCGCTCCCACGAGCGCGAGCGCTGGATGTGGGCCGACCAGTCGTCCGACCGCTCGGCCGCGACCGCGGACGCGTCGTCGGACGCGCCTTCCGCGGCGTCGCCCGCGGCGACGGGCTCCTCCTCGAAATCCTCGTCCACGCCCACGGGCCACGGGATCGCCTCTCCCGAAGGAGAATCGGACCGGTCGTCGTCGTCGTAGTCGGCGGCGTTCCCCTCGCCCAGCTCGTCGAGCGGGATGTAGACGTACTCGATGTGGCGGAAGTCGCGCTCCCAGAGAAGCGTGACGACGTCGTCCTGGCCGTTCGGTCCGTCGATGGCGCGGCGGAGAACTTCCAGGAACGAGCGAAGCTCGTCGGGCTCCAGCCCTTCCCGGATGGTGATCCCGCGCACGCCGTCGGCGTAGAAGCGGAACGCCAGCGACTCGCTCCGATCGGCGTTGTGATAGACGGAGTAGTTCTCGAAGAGGAAGTCGAACTGCTGCACGGTGAGGGGGATGTCCCCGATCTCCTTCAGGCACGACCAGGTGCGCGATTCGAGATCGGCCTGGAAGCGGAGGAGCTGGGGGTTGTTGGCGAGATAGAGGCGCGACGCCTTCACCGTCTTGATGAGCGTCTGCAGCCAATCGGCCACGCGCTTCACGTCCAGCGCCAGGACCTGATCGCGGATCTTCTCGGCCTTTTGATCGGCGTTGGAAGTTGTGGCGGCCTTCTTGGCCGCGGTCGGGGCGCCCATACGCCCGTTGGTTCGGCTGATTCCAGCCACACCTTGAGCGATTTCGAGGACGGGGGCCCGGAAGTCGCGTGGGGGCTAGCGCTTCACCTCGACCCGGGAGGGGATCTCGCCGGAACCCTTCGGGATGACCCCGAGCCCCAGGACGTGGGCCTCGCGGATCTGCCCGAGGCAGCGGCGATCGTGCGTGAAGAGAATGACTTGGACCTCCAGCGCCAGCTCCTCGAGGAAGGCGAGGAGGGTGCCTCGGCGGTCCTCGTCGAGATGGGCGAGCGGGTCGTCCAGAAGGAGCGGGAGCGGCTCGCGGGCGGCCAGCTCCTG
>DATIQI010000154.1:0-6234 GCA_035470985.1 Acidobacteriota bacterium | reverse complement strand
ACCGCTTCGCGAAGCGCTTGAAGTAGCTCTCGTCGTGCCAGCGCGGGGCGCGCGCGCGATCGGCGACGTGGCGCGTCAGCGCGACGATGTAACGGTCGTAGCGCGCCACCGCCGCGAGGTCGATGTCCTGGACGGCGTCGTCCGAGGGCTTGTGGTAGTGGTTCTTGTTCCACGCCGCTTCGGCGGCCCGGCCGGCCGAGTCGACGGGCCCCGCCTCGATCATCAGGGCCGGAATGCCGCGCCGGATGAAGGGGTACTGGTCGCTTCGAATGAAGTAGTTCCGCTCGGGCGACGGATCGGGAATCACCTTCAGCGACTCCGCCTTCGCCACCTTCCGCGCGTCGTTCCCCAGCTCCGACTCGTCGATTCCCTGCGCCGTGATCCCCCGGATCGGCTGGATCGGGAGGAACATGTCGATGTTCAGATTGGCGACCAGGCGCCGCTTCCCCACGGTCGGGCGCGCCGCGAAGTACCGGGCGCCCAGGAGCCCCGACTCCTCGCCGGTCGTGAAGAGGAAGAGGAGCGACCGCTTCGGCGCGTGCCCCGAGCGGCGGATCATGCGGGCCACTTCGAGGAGCGTCGCGCAGCCCGAGGCGTTGTCCATCGCGCCGTTGTAGATCGAGTCGCCGTCCACCGGAGTGGAGATGCCGAGGTGGTCGAGGTGGCCCGACAGGACGACCACCTCGTCGCGGAGTTTCTTGTCCGATCCCTCGATCAGGCCGACGACGTTCCGGCATTCGACCGGCCGGACCTCCGACGCGATCGTGGCGCGGAGGCGGTACGGAAGCTCGAAGCGCGGGAGCTGGCGCCCCTCGCGCGCGATCTTCCGGATCGTGGCCCAGGTGTAGCGCGCGCCCTTGAAGAGCGGCGCGGCGCGGTTCGGATTCCAGAACATGGCGATCTTCGCGCCGGGCGTCTCGTCGAAGGAGCGCCCGTCGAGGACGAGCGACGGCTCGAAGCGCCCCGCGGCGAAGCGGTCCCAGGGGAACGAATCGCGGGCCGCGGCGGAGATCCGGATCATGCCGACGGCGCCCGCGGCGCGGAACGCGTTCCACCGCTGGTCCAGGGACGACGCGTGCGACGCGCGCGCGCCGCGAATCCGCTTCGGCGTGCCGTACACGAAGACGGCGATCGCGCCCTTCAGATCCACGCCCTCGAGGTCGGAGTAGTCGAGCTCGGGGACGTGGAGCCCGTGCCCCACGAAGACGAGCCGCGCGTCCACCTTCGGCGCGTGGTCGGGCTTCATGGAGAGGATCGCGTCCCGGCCGAACTCGAGGCGCGTCACGCGGCGCCCGCGAACGAGCGCCAGCGAGCAGTCCTCCTCCTTCACCCGGCGCGAGAGGAACGGGACGTGCTGGAAGTAGGTCGCCGAGTCGCCCGCCGCGTGGACGCCGTACTTCTCCAGCTCGCGGGCGACGTAGTCCGCGGCCCCCTCCATGCCGTGCGTGCCGGTGCCGCGCCCTTCCAGCGCGTCGTCGGCCAGCGCCCTCACGTGGGACATCCACTGGCTCTCCTTCGGAATCGACGGGCCGCCGCACGAGACGGCCATGGCCGAGCCGACGATGAAGAGCGCGAGCGCGATGAAGAGGAAGCGGAGGCGGAAGCGGGACGGAGCGGGCGGGATCATCGAAGCGGGGCGGTCCGCGTCACGGCCGCCGGACCACGGCGCCGCCCTTCATCACGAAGGCGACCCGTCCCACCGCGGCGATGTCGGTCAGCGGATCGCCCGGGACGGCGACGAAATCGGCGGCGTAGCCGGGCGCGACGCGGCCGATCTCCCGCTCCATTCCGAGGAGTTCGGCGTTCGTCACGGTGGCGGCGCGGAGCGCCTCGAGCGGCGTGAGCCCCGCCTTCACGAGCCAGACGATCTCCTGCGCGTTCTCGCCGTGCATGGAGTAGACCGCGTCGGAGCCGCAGGCGATCTTCACGCCGGCGGCGCGCGCGAGCTGGACCGAGGCGAACTGCTCGCGCTGGAGCGCTTCGAGCCGTTCGCGGTAGCCGGGACCGTATTCGAGCGCGGCGCCGTGGTCGGCGTACCACGCGAGATGGTAGAGCGTCGGATCGAGGAAGACGCCCTTCCGGGCCATGTCGCGGACGACCGCGCGGTCGAGCCGCGAGCCGTGCTCGATGGAGCGGACCCCCGCCCGCACGGCGCGGCGCGCCCCCTCGAGTCCCGTGCAGTGCGCGGCCACCCAGCCGCGCGGCGCCGCCGCCTCCACCGCGCCGGCCAGTTCCTCGGCGGTGTAGTAGGGGACTCCGGTCGTGTCGTCGTAGGTGCCGCTCGTCTCGATGACCTTCACCCAGCCGTGTCCGCGCCCGAGGTGCTCGCGCGACTTCTTCACGATCTCCTCGCGCGTCGCGGCGTCGCCGCTCGGGGGCCACCGGATGTCGGGGCGCCCCGGGAAGGGCGGGTAGATCGCGCCCGCCGTGACGATCCGCGGACCCGGGGTCAGCCCCCGCGCGATCGCCTCGGAGAGCGCGAGATCCACGTCGTCCATCGCGCCCATCTGCCGCACCGTGGTGAAACCGGCCCGGAGCGTCTTCTCCGCGTTTCGCGCCGCCTCGAACGCGACGACGATCGGCGAGCCGAGGTAGTCGCCCAGGAAATTCGGCGCGCGGGTCGTGTCGCTCCAGAGGTAGGTGAGATGCGTGTGCGCGTCGATGAATCCGGGAAGGAGCGTGTGGCCCGAGAGGTCGATCCGCTCGGCGCCCGGGATCTCGTAGCGCTTCATCCCGTGCTCGCCGGGGATCGAGACGCCCGCGATGGCGCCGTCCCGGACGAGGACCTGGATCGGGCCTTCGTGCATCGCCCGTCCGTCGAAGAGCCGGTCGGCGGTGATGACGAGGGGGGCGGCGGCCGCGGGGATGCCGGGCGCGGTCAGGGCGCCGAGAGCGATCAGCGCGGCGGCGATCGCCGGGCGCGTCACCGGTCGGACGGGCTCCGGCTCACAGCGGCGCGGGGCGGCGGAAGCGCTGGCGGGCTTCCGCCTCGAGATCCACGGGCGGCTTGCCGAGCGAGCGCAGGTACTCGCGCACCACCACCGGCACGCCCTGCTGGATGTTCCGGTACTTCGGCGTCCAGCCGAGGTGCTCGCGCGCCTTCGTGGAGTCCACCTTCGGGCCGTACGTGTAGGCCTCGTAGGCCCACGCGCCCAGGATCGCGATCGCGTCCTCCTCCGGAACGCCGACCGGAGTCGGCGCGCCCATCTCCTTCGCCACGAGGCGCGTCATCGTCTCGATGGCCGTCGGCTCGTCGTCGGCGATCAGGTAGTCCTCGCCGTCGAGGCCGTGCTGGAGCGCGAGGCGGTACGCCACGGCCGTGTCGTGCGCGGAGACGTAGTGCATCGTCTGCGGGCCGAAGATGAGGAACTTCGACTTCCCCTCGTGGAGCGGCTTCAGGAGCCCGTCCTCGAACCAGCCGCCCACCCCGTACACGAAGGTCGGGCTCATGGAGATCGCGTGGAGCCCGCGCTTGCGGAGTTGCGTGAAGACCGGCCAGATGATCTGGTGGCGCACGCCGTACCCGCGGCCCGAGGAGATCGCGCAGGACTCGCGCAAAACGCCGTCGGGGCCCGGTTCGTAAAGCGGAGAGCCGAACGTCTGGATCAGCTTCTTCTTGTTCCTGCGGCAGACCTCGCCGAGGTTCTGGAGGATCTCGGCCATGTCGGCCGCCTGCTTCTCGGCGTGCTCCCGCTCCACGCGGCCGTCGGCGCTCTGGTGCGCCGGGACGGCGAGGTGGATCACGCGGCTCACCTTCTTGATCGCGTTCTCCCATTCCGCGGGCTTCCGGATGTCGCCGTGCACGGCGATCACCGCGTAGGGAAGCCGCGCGCGCGCGCCGTCGTCCCGCACCAGGCCGTGGACGCGGTAGCCGGCGAGCACCAGCTCGCGCGCCACCGCGCGTCCGATCATCCCGGTCGCGCCGGTGATCAGGACGTTCGTCGAGTATTCGTGGGTCGGATCGTACATGGTCAACGCCCCCGTGCGCCGAGCGCCTTCCACCCGAGCGGGAGGAGCGCCGCGGCGAGACCGATTTTCACGATGTCGCCTGGAAGGAAGGGCCAGAAGCCGAGCGCCCAGACGTTGGAAGCGCCGACGAACCGGGCGAGCCACGGCAGGCCGAGCGCGAAGATGGCGATGTTGCCGAGGATCATGCTGGCGGTCGCGCGAAGCGGCGTGCGGTCCCAGCCGCGCTCGGCCAGAGCGCCGCAGAGCCAGGCGCCGGGAACGAAGCCGAGGAGGTAGCCGCCGGTGGGACCGAGCAGCTTCGCCGGACCCGCCGCGAGTCCGGCGAAGACCGGAAGTCCGGCCGCGCCCTCCGCGAGATAGGCGAGAACGGCCGCGGTTCCGCGCGCGCGGCCGAGCATCGACGCGACGAAGAGGACCCCGAACGTCTGCCCCGTGACCGGGACCGGAGAGAAGGGAAGCGGGATCGCGACCTGCGCCGAGAGCGCGATGAGGAGGCTGCCGGCCGCGATCAGCGCGAGATCGTAGAGGAGCGCCGCGGCGGGCCACGCCACACGCGCGCCCGATTCGGCGGCGCCGGCCGCGGAACGGGCGAAGCGAGGGCGTCTCAGATCGGCGAGAACCATAGGTTCGCCAGTCTATCCCCTTGGCCTGTAAGGGACAAGGGGCAGGCGCGGCCGTCCGGCGGGGCGGGAGGGTGTCGCGGCGGGGCGCACCTTACTAACTCCTTCCCCAACCATGACATACGAAGTGAGCCCTACCGCCCCGCCGTCCGCTTCGGCCGGAGCGCCAGTTGCCCCTGCCTCGAGTAGTCGATCGACTCGCCCAGGATCCGGAGCGCCTCCTGCGGCGCGTGGAAGCCCATCGAGTTCTCCGCCTCCACGAAGTCGAGGTAGAACTGGGCGCGGCGCTGGAACTGCTTCGCGTCCTGGTAGGCGGCGCCGGTGTCGGCCGCGGCGCGCGCGCGGCCCATGTCCGCGATCAGCGCGACGAGCGCGTCCATGGCGCGGCCGCGCATCGCGTGGACGCGCTCCTGGATCGTCGTGGCGCGCGCGGTCAGCTCCTCCTCGGACCACTTGTGGCACGTTTGGCAGGCGTGGTTCACGTTCAGGAGCGGGCTCCGCACGTGATGATCGCTGATCTTCATCGCGCCGACGCGCTTGTAGGGCATGTGACAGTCCGCGCAGGCGACGCCCGAACGCGCGTGGATTCCCTGGTTCCACATCTCGAACTCGGGGTGCTGCGCTTTCAGGACCGGCGCGCCCGTCTCGGCGTGCGTCCAGTCCTTGTGCCCGACCTCCTCGTAGTAGGCGTAGATCTCGTCCACCTTCAGCCCCTTCGCCCAGGGGTAGGTCAGCCGCTTCTCGGCGCCCTTGAAGTAGTACTCCACGTGGCACTGGCCGCAGACGAAGGAGCGCATCTCCTGGCGCGTCGCCATCGTGTTCACGTCGTAGTCCTTCACGCCCTGCGACGCCTTGTAGGCGCGGATCCCCTCCAGGAACCCGGGGCGCGTCACGCGGAGCGCCATCGTCTCGGGATCGTGGCAGTCGATGCAGGCGACCGGGTACTTCACGTGCAGGCGCGCCTCGGCGTAGGGCATCGGGTTCATCGTCTCGAACCCCTTGATGAGATCGCCGCCTCCGGCGCGCTTGTAGGGCGCGTAGACCGACGCGTGGCAGTGGATGCACGTCCCCGGCTGCTTCGCCACGTTCTGGCGCTCGGTGAAGGTCTGGTCGTCCAGCATGAAGGCGTGGCCGCGCTCCTCGCGGAAGTCGACGGCGAAGGCGTACCCCGACCATATCGTCTTCAGGCGCGGATCCTCGTCGAGGCGCGACTGGGCAACGATGGAGCGCGGGTCGGCCTGCGTGGGGGTGCGGGGCACCGCCTCGCTTCCTCCGAAGCGGGTCCGCACCTGGTCCACGGTCCGCCGGTAGTCGTCGTACTGGAGCGGGAAGTTCTTCCCCCAGACGGCCGGATCCTCGATCGAGTCGGAGAGGGCGACGACGCGGTAGAACGGATTCCGCGCTTCCTGCTTCCGCTCCATGATGTTCACCAGGAGCCCCACCACGCCGAGCGCCAGCGCCGCCGAGACGACGGCGGCGATCACGACGCCGCGCGCCGCGCTCCCCCGCTCGCGGCCGCCGCCGGAGCCGCCGGGCGCTTCCTGGTGCAGGTTCGGATTCGAATCGGACACGTCGCTACCTCCCCGGCTGAGTCCCCTCGGCCGTGAATTCGGGATGGACCACCGCTCCGTGGCAGCGGATGCAC
>DATIQI010000153.1:0-14814 GCA_035470985.1 Acidobacteriota bacterium | reverse complement strand
GCTTGGCCTTCGTCGGAAAGGCCAATCGCGCCTGTGGCTTGCAGATCACGGCTGGTGGCTGACCGTCGTTGAGTTTCAACCGAGCGGCTTCCGCAAGGGCAGCTATCTCAATGTCGCCGCTCACTGGCTCTGGAGTGACGGTGGCTACATTAGCTTCGACTTGGGCAGCGGGGCCGATAGGGACGCCGGTCCAGATGGGCGGCACCGACGTGAAGGAGGACCTGGGCCGGAAGGTGAAGAACGACGCGGTCTCCTACATCCGCTCGCTCGCCGCGCAGCGCGGCCGGAACGCCGACTGGGCGGAGAAGGCGGTCCGCGAAGGAGGATCGCTTCCCGAGAAGGACGCTCTCCGGATGAACGTCGTCGACATCGTGGCGCGCGACGTGGACGACCTCCTGGCCCAGCTCGACGGCCGCGTGGTGACCGCGGCGGGCGTCGCGCGCGCCCTGAAGACGAAGGGCGCGTGGAAGAACGAGGTGAAGCCGACCTGGCGCCAGGCGCTCCTCTCGCGGATCGTCGATCCGAACATCGCCTACATCCTCTTCATCCTCGGCTTCTACGGGCTCCTCTTCGAGCTTTCGAATCCCGGCTCCATCCTTCCCGGCATCGTCGGAGGGATCTGCCTCCTCCTCGCCTTCCTGGCGTTCCAGGCGCTGCCGGTGAATCTGACGGGGGTCTTTCTGATCCTCTTCGCGATGGTCCTCTTCATCATCGACATCAAAGTGCAAAGCAACGGGCTCCTGGCCGTGGGCGGGGTGATCGCGCTCGTCCTCGGCTCGCTGATCCTCCTCGGCGGGGACACCGGCGTCGGCCGGATCTCGCTCGTCGTGATCGGCACCGTCGCGGGCGCGACGGTCCTCTTCTTCGCCTTCGTGATCGGCGCGGCCTGGCGCGCGCAGCGGCGGAAGACGACGACCGGGAGCGAAGGGCTGGTGGGCGAGCGTGGAACGGCCGTGACGGAGCTCGCGCCCCAGGGCAAGGTCTCCGTGCACGGCGAGTACTGGAACGCGGAATCGGGCGAGGCGATCCCCTCGGGCGCCTCGATCATCGTGGAGCGCGTGGACGGCATGACGCTGCGCGTTCGCAAGGCTTCGTAAGCGGAGGCACGGATGTTCTCCTACGCATTTCTGACCCTCGTCTTCCTCGCGATTCTCCTTCTGTCGAGCGCGATCAAGATCCTCCGCGAGTACGAGCGCGGGGTCATCTTCCGGCTCGGGCGCTGCGTCGGCGCGAAGGGGCCGGGGCTCATCCTCCTCATCCCGGTCGTGGACAAGATGGTGAAGGTCCCGCTCCGGACGGTGACGATGGACGTTCCCTCCCAGGACGTCATCACGCGCGACAACGTCTCGGTGAAGGTGAACGCGGTGATCTACTTCCGCGTTCTCGATCCGACGAAGGCCGTGCTCCAGGTGGAGAACTACCTGTACGCCACGTCCCAGATCGCGCAGACGACGCTCCGGAGCACGCTGGGCGAGTCGGAGCTGGACGAGCTCCTCTCCAAGCGGGAGAAGATCAACCAGGAGCTCCAGATGGTCATCGACCGCCACACGGAGCCGTGGGGGATCAAGGTCTCGACGGTGGAAGTGAAGAACGTCGACCTGCCGCAAGAGATGCAGCGGGCCATCGCGCGCCAGGCCGAGGCCGAGCGCGAGCGGCGCGCGAAGGTCATCAACGCCGAAGGCGAACTCCAGGCCTCGCAGAAGCTCATGGAGGCGGCCGTGGTCATTGCGCGCGAGCCGCTCGCCATGCAGCTTCGCTACCTCCAGACGCTGGCCGAGATCGCCACGGAGAACAACTCGACCACCATCTTCCCGGTCCCGATCGATCTCTTCGCGCCTCTGATCGACGCGCGCGCGCGCGCCGCGAAGCAGGTGGCCCCCGGCGGGGAGGGCCGTTCGTGACCGAAGCCCGATACGACGTCGCGATCCTCGGCGGCGGCCCCGGCGGCTACGTGGCCGCCATTCGCGCCGGCCAGCTCGGCCTGAAGACGGCGCTCATCGAGAAGGAGAAGGTCGGCGGGACGTGCCTCCACTGGGGTTGCGTTCCGACGAAGGCGCTCCTGGAATCGGCCGAGATCCTCCGACTCTCGCGGCGCGCCGGCGAGTTCGGCGTCCGCGTGACCGAAGCCACCCTCGATCTCCGCGCCGCGCAGGAGCGGAAGGAGCGGGTGGTGAAGAAGAACTTCATGGGGACCGAGTCCCTCCTGAAGAAGAACAAGGTGACGACCGTGCGCGGCGCGGGCCGCCTCGTCGCCCGCGACCGGATCGAAGTGCGCGATCCGGCGGGCGGGCTCGCGACCGTGGAGGCCTCGGCCATCGTCCTCGCGACCGGCTCCCGCGTCGGGTCGCTTCCGATGGCCCCCGTGGACGGCCGCGTCGTCCTCTCGAGCGACGACGTGCTCGGCCTCGACCGGGTGCCCGAGTCGCTCCTCGTGATCGGCGCCGGAGCGGTCGGCGTGGAGTTCGCGTCCATCTACCACACGTTCGGCTCGAAGGTGATCCTGATCGAGCGCGAGTCGCGCCTCCTTCCGATCGAAGACGCCGATCTGGGCGAGGCCCTGAAGCGCTCCTTCACGCGCCAGGGCATGGAAGTCCACGTCGGCGCGAATCTGAAGGGCGTCCGCGTCGAGGGCGACGGCGCCTGGAGCGAGTTCGAGGTGGGCGGCGAGACGAAGCGGATCCGCACCGAGCGCGTCCTGATGGCCGCCGGCCGGAAGCCGGTCACCGACGGCATCGGGCTCGAGTCGGTCGGCGTCGCCACCGAGCGCGGCTGGGTGAAGGTGAACGAATACCAGGAGACGTCGGTCCCCGGCGTCTACGCGATCGGCGACATCACCGCGAGCCCCGCGCTCGCCCACGTGGCGTCGCACGAGGGGATCGTGGCCGTGGAGCGGATCGCGAAGCAGCCGACCCATCCCGTGAACTACGCGGCGATCCCGTCGTGCACCTACTGCCACCCCGAAGTGGCCAGCGTCGGCCTGACCGAAGCGCAGGCGAAGGCCTCGGGACGCCAGGTGCGCGTGGGGAAGTTCCCGTTCACGGCCAACTCCAAGGCGGGCATCCTGGGCGAAGGGGACGGCTTCGTGAAGTCGGTCGCCGACGCGGCGACGGGAGAGATCCTCGGCGTCCACATCATCGGCGTGCGGGCGACGGAGCAGATCGCGGAGTCGGTCGTGGCGCGTCACTTCGAGGCGTCGGCGCTCGAGCTGGCCGAGGTCGTGCACGCGCACCCGACGCTCGCGGAGGCGACGATGGAAGCGATGTTCGCCGCGGAGGGACGGAGCATCCATGTCTGATCCCGGCGGACCGGCCCCCATCCCGCTCTCCCTCCCCTCGGACCGCCGCCTGAAGGCGGGCGAGAAGCGGAAGCCGCTCCGCGCCTACGAGCGGCTGACCGACGCGCCCCCGGCGCCGCGCCGTCCCGACTGGCTCCGCGCGCGCATCCCGACGGGGAAGGCGTATCTGGAAACGAAGGAGATCCTCCGCACGCTCGATCTCCACACGGTCTGCGAGAGCGCCAATTGCCCGAACATCGGCGACTGCTTCTCGCGCCACACGGCGACCTTCCTCATCCTGGGCAACGTCTGCACGCGCGCCTGCCCCTTCTGCGACATCCGGAACGGGAAGCCGCTCCCGGTCGATCCGGACGAGCCGGCCCGCGTGGCCGACGCCTCCAGGCGCCTGGGACTCCGCTACGTCGTGGTGACGTCGGTGAATCGCGACGAGCTCCCCGACGGCGGCGCGGGGCACTTCGCGGCGACCATCCGCGCGCTGAAGGAGGCCATCCCCTCCGTCCGCGTGGAGGTCCTGATCCCCGATTTCCTGGGGGACGAAGCGGCGCTTCGGACCGTGCTCGAGGCGAAGCCCGACGTGCTGAACCACAACATGGAGACGGTGAAGCGGCTCTACAAGCGCGTCCGCCCCGCGGGGCGCTACGACCGCTCGCTCACGCTCCTCCGGAACGTGACGCGCTTCGCCCCCGCCATTCCCGCCAAGTCGGGCCTGATGGTCGGCGTGGGCGAGACGCGGGAGGAGGTGGAGGAGCTGATCCGCGACCTCCACGCGCACGGGGTCTCCACGATCACGATCGGACAGTACCTCGCGCCCTCGAACGCGCACCTTCCGGTGGAGCGCTATGTCTCGCCGGAGGAGTTCGCGCACTATCGCGAGTACGGGCTCGCGCTCGGCGTGCGGCAGGTGGCGTCGGCGCCGCTGGTCCGCTCCTCGTTCCACGCGGAAGAGCAGGCGGGCGAGACGGTCTGGGTGGGGTAGCGGCGCGCGCGGCGCGCGGTCCCGCTAGAGGAGCGTGCCGGTCAGGATCAGGCGGGCCGTCGTGAAGTAGATGACGAGCCCCGTGACGTCCACCAGGGTCGCCACGAAGGGCGCCGAGGCCGTGGCGGGGTCGAGCCCGAGGCGACGGAGCACGAACGGCAGCATGGAGCCGACGAGGGTCCCCCAGAGGACCACGCCGATCAGGCTCAGGCCCAGTGTGAGGCCGATCCCGAGGTAGTGCGGGCCGTACGTCCCCGAGATCCGCTGGAGCGTCACGACCTGTAGGAAGCCGAGCACGGCGAGGATGGCGCCGAGTCCCAGCCCCGAGAAGAACTCCCGCCGCACCACGCGCCACCAGTCCCGGAGCCGGACTTCGCCCAGCGCCATGGCGCGGATGACCAGCGTGGTGGCCTGCCCGCCCGAATTGCCTCCGCTCGAGATGACCAGCGGGACGAAGAGCGCGAGCGCGACGGCCTTCGCGATCTCCTCCTCGAAGTGGCCCATCGCGGCGGCGGTCAGCGTCTCGCCGACGAAGAGAACCGCCAGCCAGCCGCCCCGCTTGCGGATCATCTCCAGCGGCGAGACCTGGAGATAGGGCGCCTCCAGGGCGGCCGTACCGCCGATCTTCTGGATGTCCTCGGTCGCCTCCTCGCGAACGACGTCCACCACGTCGTCGAGGGTGACGATTCCCTTCATCCGTCCGTCGGCGTCCACCACGGGAAGGGCGAGGAGCCGGTACTGCGTGAAGAGGCGGCTCACGTCCTCCTGGTCCATGGACTCGGGCACGGTGACGAGATCGGACGTCATGATCTCCTGCACCGTCTGGCCCGGCTTCGCCGTGAAGAGCTCCCGATAGGAGACGACGCCCCGGAGCCTCTGCTCCTGGTCGAGGACGTAGGCGTAGGGGAGCGACTCGGCTCGCTCGGCCGCCTGGCGGCGCAGGTACGTGATCGCCTCGTCCACCGTGATGTCGGGGCGGACGCGCGCGTAGCGCGGATTCATCAGGCCGCCCGCGTCGTCCTCGGCGTAGGCGAGGAGCACGCCGACTTCGCGCCGGGTCGGCTCGTCGAGCTGCGCGAGGAGCCCGTCGCGCTCCTCCGACGCGACCTCCTGGATCAGGTCGGCGGCGTCGTCGGGAGCGAGGAGGCGGATCCACGAGCGGCGCTCGTTCGGCGGGAGGCCGAGGAGGAGATCGGCCTGATCGCGGGCCGAGAGCGCCAGGAAGAGATCCTCCGCCTCGGTCCGCTCGAGCGCGCGGAACGCGTCGAGCCGGTCCTCGGAAACGAGGAGCGACCAGGCGTCCTGCAAATCCTCGAGCGATAGTTGTTCGGGGGCTTCCGATTCGGTCGGAGCGGGCATTCGGGATTCCTCGGGTCTTCGGGCGCCGCGGCCGCTCGAGCCGGCGCCGGCCGAGAGGGTACGCCGCGAAGGGGCGCGGCATCAAGCGCGCCGGCCCCGGCTGCGTTCTTGGACCGCCCCGCGCCGGGTGGTACGGTGGTACGAATGACGCCCCGACACGCTCCCGAGCTCCTCCTGATCGACGACGATCCCGGGACCTCCGGTCTCCTGCAGGAGATCTTCCGCGAATCGGGCTACGAGGTCGCGATCGCGGCGACCGGAGCCGAGGGGCTTCGCCTCGCCGCCGCGCGCCCGTTCGACGCCATCCTCTGCGACGTCCTCCTTCCCGACGCGGACGGCGTTCAGGTGATGCGGCGACTGCGCGAGATCCTCCCCGAAGTTCCCGTCGTGATCATGACGGCCCACGGCACGGTGGAGATGGCCATCCGCGCGCTCGACGAAGGCGCGTTCGATTACGTGAGCAAGCCGTTCGCGATCGAGGCGGTCCGCGCCTGCGTCGCGCGCGCGGTGGAGCGCCGCCGGCTCGCGCCTCCCGCGAAGGCGGCTCCGGGCGAGCCCGCGGCGGCGCCCGGCGTGCGCGCCATCCTCGGATCGCATCCCGCGATGGTGGAACTCTACAAGCTGGTCTTCCGCGTCGCGGGGACGCGGAGCCCGGTCCTGATCGAGGGCGAGAGCGGGACGGGGAAGGAGCTCCTGGCCCGGACGATTCACGAGCAGAGCCCCCGGCGCGGCCGGCCGTTCGTCGCGGTGAACTGCACCAGCCTTTCCGAGACGCTCTTGGAAAGCGAGCTCTTCGGACACGTGCGGGGCGCCTTCACCGGCGCCGTCGAGCGGCGACCCGGTCTCTTCCTCGAGGCGAACCGGGGGACCATCTTCCTGGACGAGGTGGGCGACATGTCGCTCGCCATGCAGTCGAAGCTCCTCCGCGTTCTCCAGGAGCAGGAGGTGAAGCCGGTCGGCGGGACCGAGACGGTGCCGGTGGACGTGCGAATCGTCGCGGCGACGCACCGCGACCTCGGCGCGCTGGTCGCGAGCGGACGGTTCCGGGACGATCTCTACTACCGGCTCCGCGTCGTGGCGCTCCGCGTGCCGCCGCTGCGCGAGCGCCCGCAGGACATCCCCATCCTGGCGCAGCACTTCCTCCGCCGCTTCGCGTCGCTCGCCGAGCGGAGGGTCGATTCGTTCTCCGCCGAGGCCATGGCGGCCCTGACCGCCTACCGGTGGCCCGGCAATGTGCGGGAGCTGGAGAACGTGGTCGACCGGGCCGTCGCGCTCTCCCCGGGCACGATCGTCCAGGCGTCCGACCTTCCGGAGGAGATCACGCACGGCGCCTCGGCCCCGGCTCGCGGCGCGGCGGGTGGAGGCCGCGTGGGGGCGGCCCCGGGGACCGGCACGGTCGGCTCGGCTTCGCTCGACGAAGTGGTCCGGAGGCACGTCCTCGGCGTCCTGAAGTCCGTTGGAGGGAACAAATCGGAGGCCGCCAGGCTCCTGGGGGTCCCGCGCCGGACCCTCTACCGCATGCTGGAACGATACCAGGGAGCCCCTGCGGTTCGAGCCAAATAGGCACATGGATGCCAATTTGGCTCACCAACTGTAAGTTATATCAAATAAACGAAATAATCGCTACAGTCGCATATCTATGGGCCACAATGGCACTATCTGCGGTTCGAGGGCCAGCCAGCGCGCGCCGACTCGGAGCCACCGACCCGCCCGGATCGTGTTCCACCTCAACGCGTTCCCGATGAAGCGCCGCCCCCGCGAGGAAGTCCCTCGCCAGGCACGATTGGTGCACTCCCAGTTGCGTGGGGAACCAGCGGCCAGCGCACCTCGAACCCGCACCCATGACCACACCGCTCCCCTGTGGCCCCCGTGGTCGTGGCTCGCACGTGAGATTAGCCCCCCACAGCTCACGTCGAACACGCCCGGGGGCCCTCTGTTTTCGATCCCCGTGGACACCCTCGCCCCGCGTACCTAGACTTTCCTCTTCGTGACCCGCCAACGACATCCGACCGCGCGCCGATTCGCGCTCCTCTTCGTCGCACTCTCCGCCCTCGCTCCACGCATCGCGGCGTCTCAGGAACCGGCCACGCGCGCGGCCGCGGGCTCCGACGTCATCGCCGTGGTGGACGGCATCCCGATCCGCCAGTTCGAGTGGGACTGGCTCGCGCCCGCGTACTTCAAGGAGGTGGAGGCCGAGGCCGGTCGTCCGCTCTCGGAGGAGGAGCTTCGCCTCCTGCGGCACAACGTGCTCCACGAGCTGATCCGCGAGCGGCTCTGGATCTCGGACGCGAGACGCCGCGGCATGTCGGTCACCCTGGCGCAGGTGGAAGCCCGGATGCGCCAGAGCGACTTCTTCAAGACGAACGGAAAGCCCGACGAGTCGAAGTTCCAGGCCTTCAAGCGGTCGCCGACGTCGAACTATCCGACGGTCCGGACCCAGCTGGAGCTGGGACTCGTCCTCGAGCAGTACCAGCGCTGGATGGAGCGCCGCTTCGGCCCCCGCGACGCGGAGCTCCGGCAGGCGTTCCGCGAGCGGACCATCCAAGCCTCCATCCGGTACTTCCTGCTCGGCCCCGACGCCGTCTCGCTCGATCCGGAGGCCACGGAGGCCCAGATCCGCGCCTATTACGAGGCGCATCCCGACGAGTTCCGCGCGGCGGCGGAGGCGAGGATCCAATTCGTGAAGGTCCCGTTCCCGGGTCCCCCGGCGGCTTCCGACTCGGCGCGCGACGTCGCGGCCGTGGCCGGCCTGGAGAAGGCCAAGGAACTCCTGGTCGCGATCCGGTCGGGGATTCCCCCCGAGACGGCCGCGAAAGTCTACGGCGGCTTCCACGACAGCGGGCCGTTCCGGATCGGCGAGCCGATCCGAGGCATCGGTCGCAGCGACGCGTTGGCCGACGCGATTCGCGCGGGCGAGGTCGGCGCGTGGCTCCCCGAGCCGGTCCGGATCGGCACCTACCACCTCGTCGCGCGGGTTCTCGAGAAGAAGTCGTCGCGGCTGGTCTCGATGCGCGAGGCGGCCGCCGCGGCGAAGCGGAAGGCCGACGCCGAGGTGCGCGAAGCGGCCATCGATTCGCTGGCGCGGGCCGAGATCGAAACGCACCCCGAGTCCTACATGAGACCGCGCGCGACGGTCACCGTGGTCGCCCGCCCGCTCGCCGCGTTCGACGACCCCAAGCCGATCTCGCCGAAGGACGTGGAGAAGACGCTCCGAAGACTGCGGAAGGCGGCGGGGATCTCGGACACGGCGCGCGCGTGGACCGACTCGGTGCGTACGGCGCTCCCGGCGCGGCTCGGCGCCGAACGGCGCCTGGCCGCGGGATCGAAGGCGATGGGGGAGATCGCGCGCGAGCTGGGGAAGGGGAAGTCGCTCGCCGAGGCGGCGGAGCGCCGGAACGCGACGGTCTCCGTCACCGAGCTCTATCGCGGCGAGCCGCCGGCCCGGCCGGGGCTGGTCGAAGGCGCGTTCCTCGACTCGCTCTACGAGTTCCGGCCCGGCACCATCGTCGGGCCCCGCGTCGCGCGCGACACGATCTTCATCGCGCGCGTGGAGCGGATCGATCCCTCGTTCCGTCCGCCGTACGAGACGGTCCGCGCGGAAGCGCGCACCGCGGCGCTTCTCGCGCGGCGCCGGGAGACCGAGCGGGAGGCCGAGCAGTGGTTTCGCGACCGCCGGGACCGGTATTTGACGCCCGTCCGCTTCGTGCTCGACGCCGCGTACTTCCCGAAGCAGCCGCTCGACACGCTCGCGGTGCCCGAGGACTCGGTCGCCGCCTACCACGCCGCGCATCCGCTCGAGTTCACCGAGGTGGCGCGCGCGCACGTGCGCCATATCCTCGTCGGCGCGGCTCCGTCCGATCCCGCGCGCGTGAAGGACGCCGCGCGCCAGAAGGCGCTCGACCTGCGCGAGCGGATCGTCCAGGGCGCGTCGTTCGCCGAGATCGCGAAGGAGCACTCCGACGACAAGTCCTCGTCCGAGCGCGGAGGCGACCTGGGCGTCATCATCCGGAGCCAGGTCGTCGCGGAGTTCGGAACGGTCGCCTTCTCCATCCCGGTCGGCCAGGTGAGCGAGCCCGTGCTGACCAAGTACGGCTACCACCTGATCCTGGTGGACGAGCGGGTGCCGGAGCGGCTCCGCGCGCTGGAGGAGTGCCGCTCGGAGATCCGCGAGGTCCTGGCGGGCGCGTACGGCGACTCGGCCGCGGTGCGCCGCGCCCGGACGCTCATCGCCGCGGGCCGCGACAGCGCCTCCTTCGCGGACGCCTCCGCCATCGCGGAGGGCGGCGTGCGGCGCTTCGGGCCGATGGCCGCGGGCGAGAGCCTCGGCGACTTCGGCCCCCAACCGGGTCTCGCCGACTGGGTGGGATCGCTCCCGGTCGGCGCGATCACGCAGGAGCCGCTCCGGCTCACCACCGGCTACCTCGTCGCCCGCAAGGCGGGCGAGGCGGAGCCGGTTCCGGCTCCGTTCGAGGAAGTGCGCGACCGGGTCGTGGCCGACTACCAGAACGCGCGCCGCAAGACGCTCGCGGACGAGCGGAATCGGGAGATCCGCGCGCGCGTGGCGGCGGGCGCCGATCTCGACTCGATCTTCCTCGTCTACGGCGGATTGCGTCCGAGCAAGCCCTTCGGCCGCTCCGGTCCGATTCCCGAATTCGCGCGCGACCCCTCCATCGGGCGCGATTCGGTCTACCTGGAGACCCTCTTCGCCTCCAAGCCGGGCGCGACGCTTCCGCCGCTCTCGGGCGCGAGCGGGACGCTCTACGCGGAGGTGGAGACCCTCACCGATCCGTCGCCCACCGAATACGCGAAGCGACGCGACGAGCTGCGCCGCGAGTTGTTGGAGCAGAGGATCGAGGCCTGGACGGAGCGCCTTCGCTCGCGCGCGACGGTCGCCATCCACCGAGCCGACCTGAAGGGTCTCGTGCGATGAGGTCCTGCGCGCCCCGCGGCCCTCGCTTTCCCCTTGCCGGGGAGCGGCGCGCCCCCTAGCATCCGGTCGCCCCGCTTCACCACCGCGACCCGGCTCGGGAGGACGACCGATGACCGGGACTCGAACGACACCCCTTCACGATCGCGACGAGAGCGAACGCCCGCGCGAGCGGCTCCTCGAGTGGGGCGCCGCGGCGCTGAACGACGTGGATCTCCTGGCCGCCGTCCTCGGGACGGGGACGAACGGCTCGGACGTCCTCGAGACGGCGGGACGCGTGGCGCGCTCGGTGAATCTGAGGCGCCTCCACCTCGTGCCCGTGGAGGACCTGATGGCGGTGCGCGGCATGGGGCCCGCCCGCGTGGCGCAACTCCTCGCCGCGGCGGAGCTGGGGCGGCGGCTCTGGCCCGACGGCGACGCCGCGCCGCTCGTGCGCGGGCCCGAGCAGATCTACGATCTCACGCGCGACATCCGGGCCGCGAACCGGGAGCACTTCGTCGGCTTCTATTTGAATTCGCGGCATCAGGTGCTGCGTCGCGATATCATCTCCATCGGGAGCCTGAACGCGAGCATCGTTCATCCACGCGAGGTCTTCCTCCCCGCCATCGCCCTTTCGGCGGCGAGCCTGGTCCTCGCGCACAATCACCCCTCCGGCGATCCGACGCCGAGCGAGGAGGATCTGGCCATCACGCGGCGACTCCAAGAAGCGGGGCGACTCCTCGGGATCGAGCTGGTGGACCACGTCGTGGTCGCGCGGGACGCCTTCGCGTCGTTCCGGGAGCGAAGGCTGCTGAAGCCGTGAGGTCCCGTCGCGCGAACCGCCCATCTCCCGCGGCGCGGACCGCGGCCGCCGCGCTCGCGGCGTTCGCCCTCGCCGCGGGGATCGCCGGCTGCGGCGGCGGGGGCGCGACGGTCCCGGTGGCGATCTCCGAGAGCGCGCCGCCCGACTTCCTCGTCGCGAGCGCCGACACCGCGCTCGGCGCCGGCGACGTCGAGGGAGCGCGCCGCCTCCTCGACCGGGCGCTTCGCGCGGCGCCGGAGAGCGCGTCGGTGCATGTCGCGTGGGGCCGCCTCCAGACGGCCCTTCGCCGCTACAAGGACGCGAAGGAGTCCTTCGATCGAGCCGCGGCGCTCGCGCCGCGCTCGCCGGAGCCGGCCTACTGGCTCGGGCGCGCCTACCAGCAGTCGGGCGATCCCACGGCCGCCGCGCAGGCCTTCACGCAGGCGCTGCGGATCGACCCCGCGCACCGCCCGTCGTCGGAGGCGCTGGCGCCGATCCTCGGCGCGCGGTACGAGACCGCCGGGATCCCGCCCGAGTACGCGCTCCTCCGCGATCGCCCGACGGTCTCGCGCGGGGAACTCGCCGTGATCCTCGCCGTCGAGCTGGGGGCCGACCCCGATCGGAGCGTCTGGCGATCCGACGCCCGGCGCGACGGAGACGAAGCGGAGCTGGACGCGTCGTGGGGCGCGCGCTGGGTTCGCGCGTCGGCCTCGCGAGGGTGGATCGAGCCCTTCGCCGACGGGAGCTACCGGTTGAACGATCCCGTCACGCGGGCGGGGCTCGCCCTGACCGTGGTGGGCCTGGAGCGCCGCTGGGGGCCGCGCGCTTCCGCGATCGGCGATCCCGCTCGAAGCGACGCGGCATCCAGCGCCGGCGCCGCGGCGACGCGCTCCTTCACCGACCTCGGTCCGCGCCACTATCTCGCGCGCGCCGCGTCCGAGGCGACGGGGTGGGGACTGCCCCCGCGCGGCGACGGGGGCCGGTTCGAGCCGTGGGCCGCCGCGAGCGGCGCGGAGGCGCTCCAGACCGCGCGCGCGCTGGCCCGGCTCCTCGGCGCGACCCCGGTCGTTTCGACGGAACCGCGCTGAGCGGGCGGTGGTAGACTTACGAGCGTGATGCGTCCGATTGGCCGCCCCCGGGCGGCCGTTTTCCTCTTGGCCCTCGTGGCTCTGACCGCCGTTTCGGTCGCGCCGATCGCAGGCCCCGCCCCCGCGGGCACGGCGGGCGTCCCGGCGCGGGTCGCGGGCGACGTCGTCCCGCGCGACGCGCGACGGTCCGCGGCGGAAGCGCCCCGCGTCCTCACGACCGGCGACACGGTCGACGTCTTCCGCGATTCGCTCGAGGCCTACGGCAGTCCCGGGAACGAGGACGGCTGGACCCACTTCGACAAGTCGGGCACGCCGACCGCGTGGCACATCGCGCCCGACTTCGCGTGCGAGGGCCTCTCCTTCTGGTGCGGCGTCCTCGATTCCTCCTGGACCGGCGATCCCGACCGCAAGGGCTACGACAACGGCTGGATCCAGGAGGCGTCGAACTTCGTCGACCTGACCGGGGCCGTCGGAACCGTGCGCCTCGCCTTCCGCCACCACCTGAACGTGGAGGCGGGCTTCGACATCGCCCGCGTCGAGGTGCTGGACGACGACGGGTGGGTCGGGCTCGCCACCTTCTCCGGCGTCGTCGATCCGGGCGGGGCGGCGATCTGCGACACCGTGTCCGTCACGATCCCCGATTCGATCGTGGTGGCGTCGCCGTTCGTCTCGTTCCGCTTCGTCTTCACCTCGGACGTCTCCGGTTCCTCCGCCGACGGCCTCTACGCGGCCGCGGACGGCTGGTCGCTCGACAATGTCACGGTCGTCGCCGGCCTTTCGGACGTCCGCTTCTTCGACGACTTCGAGGCCGGACTCGGCACCTGGAGCGTGCTCACGTTCCCGCCCGTCGGAGACTCCTGGCGGATCGTCACGAACCAGGACGGGGAGCAGCTCTGTTCCTCGAACGCTTCGAAGACGTGGACGGCGGCCAGCCTCGCGACGGGCGCGCTCCTCACGCGCGCGAACAATATCCTCCAAAGCCCCGTCGTCGCGGTGGGCGGCGCCGACCAGGTGTTCCTCTCCTTCGACGTCTATCGAAACCTCCCCTTCAATTCCTGTTTCTATTACGGCGTCACGATGCGCCATCGAACGCTCCCGTCCCCGGACTGGTCGCCGTGGGTCGATCCATCGGGGCTCCTCTACTTCGGGAACGAGCTGCAGTGGCTCCGCCAGACCGTTCCGCTCGTCGGAGCCGGGGGCGCCGATTCCGTCCAGTTCCGGATCACCATCCGCGACTACGGGAATCTCTTCTGCGAGGGGAGCCAGACCGCGACGGGGACGGCCCTGCTCCTCGACAATTTCGCCGTGCGCGTCATCGGGCTCGCCGGTCCGAGCATCGCCACGACCGAGCGCGACCTCTTCCAGGACACGTTCCAGGCGTCCGCGTTCTTCGTGGACGACAACCTGAACACGCCGCGCGGGGACAGCCTCGTCGTCCGAATCGGCGCCTCGCGCGGATTGAAGAGCGCCTCGCTCCATTACTCCTTCGACGCGCTCCCCTTCACGACGACCCCGCTCCTTCCGACGGGAACGCTGCCCAACACGTACTACGCCGACGTCCCGCCCGGCGCGCGGCCTCGGGGCACGCAGCTGCGCTATTACCTGAGCGCCACCGATTCGCTGGACGAGACCGTCACGCTCCCGCCCGACGCGCTCGGGGCGTCGCACTACTTCTCCGCGTCGGTGCTGCCGCTCGTCCAGAGCCCCTCCGGGCTCTGCGCCGGCGACACCGCGCGGATCCTCTACGTGAATTCGGAAGCGGCTCACGACGCGGCGACCGGATGGGCGCAGGGGCTCCAGGCGCTCGGCATGCGCTACGACCGCTACGACGTGAACGCCGCGGTCTCGGGGCTGGGGAACGGTCCCGGGGGCGGCGATCCGAGCGACGCCACGCGCCTCTGGCCCGCCGTTCCCCTCGGTCTCCTCGGCGCCTACTCCACGATCGTCTGGGACGTCGGATCCCGC
Organism: Acidobacteriota bacterium; assembly: GCA_035470985.1. Taxonomy (GTDB): domain Bacteria; phylum Eisenbacteria; class RBG-16-71-46; order SZUA-252; family SZUA-252; genus SZUA-252. The sequence continues at coordinate 423 of DATIQI010000153.1, read as the reverse complement.
TCGAACGCGACCCTGAGCGAGCAGGACCAGTCGCTCCTCCAGGCGTGGGCGGCGCTCCCGGGAAGGAACCGAAACCTCCTCCTCGCCGGCGACAATCTCGCCTACGACCTCCAGGTGAACGGTCGCGGCATCCCGAACTTCCTCTCCTGCACGCTCGGCTCGGTCTACCTGCGCGACCTCTGGGAGAGCTCGCCCCAGGACTCGCTGCAGCCGGTCGCGACCGGCGCGCCCGGGACGCCGGTGGGCGGCACGCCCTTCCCGCTGAACGGGGGCTGCCCGACGCTGAACCGATTCGACGCCATCGTCGCGTCGAGCTGCGCCGGGGGGAGCGGGCGCGAGTGGGTCCGCTTCCCGAACCAGGCGACGGCGGCCACGGAGCGCCGCTCCGCCATCGGCGCGCCGGGCGGGGACAGCGCGCGTTCC
>DATIQI010000152.1:0-14185 GCA_035470985.1 Acidobacteriota bacterium | reverse complement strand
ATGTCCCCGCTGCATCCCACCATGATGATCACCGCGCTCAAGGCGAGCAGGAATGTCGTGAACCGTCGCGTCATGGATTCCTCCTGGAGTTGGATCCTTCCGTGGACCCCCCGCGGGGCGGCGCCGGGAGGATGCCACAGGGAGCGGTGGAAGGGTAGCGGCGATGAACGGTACACTCCTCCCCCTATGATCCGGCTGAACGACGTTTCCTATTCGATCGGTACGCGCGCCCTCTTCTCGGGACTCACCTGGACCCTCGGTCCCGGCGACCGCGTGGCCCTGGTCGGTCCGAATGGGACGGGAAAGACGACCCTTCTCAAGATCCTGCTCGGTGAACTACGGCCCGATACGGGAACCCGCGTCCTCCTCGATCGCCTGTCCTGGACGCTCGGGCCCGGGGACCGGGTCGCCCTGGTCGGTCCGAACGGCGCCGGAAAAACCACCCTCCTCCGGATCCTCCTCGGCGAGATTCGCCCCGACGAGGGGACCCGGGTGATGTCCAAGGGGACCCGGATCGGGTACCTCCCCCAGGAGGCGGCGGAGAAGTTCGAGGGCACGGTCCTCGATCGCGCCCTGGAGGCCCACCGCCACCTGATCGAGAAGCGGGAGGAGCTGGACGCGCTCTACGAGCGGATCCCGACGCTCGGGGCGGACCACGCCGATCTGGAGGCGCTCCTCGACCGCGCGGGCGAGCTGCAGCACGCGCTGGAGCGGGCCGAGGAGCACGCGCTGGAGCCGGAGGCGCGGCGCGTCCTGGCCGGCCTCGGATTCTCGCCCGAGGACCAGGACCGGCCCCTCGCCTCCTTCTCCGGCGGCTGGCGGATGCGCGCGGCCCTCGCCTCGCTCCTCCTGACCGAGCCGACGCTCCTCTTCCTGGACGAGCCGACGAACCACCTCGATCTCCCCGCCATGGAGTGGCTGGAGGAGTACCTGGAGACGTTCCGCGGCGGCCTGGTGGTCGTCTCGCACGACCGCGTCTTCCTCGACCGGATCGCGGACGAGATCCGCGAGTTGGACCGCGGCGAGCTGAACGAGTACCCGATGTCGTTCACCGAGTACCTGGAGGAGCGGGAGCGGCGGCGCGAGGCGGTGGAGGCGAAGAACGAGCAATTGGAGCAGAAGATCGCCCAGTTGAACCGGTTCGTGGAGCGTTTCGGGGCGAAGAACACGAAGGCGACGCAGGCCGCGAGCAAGATGAAGCAGATCGACCGGCTGAAGCGCCAGCGCGTCGTCCTGCCGCGGCGCGCGCGGCACATCAACTTCGCGTTCCCCTCGCCACCCCACGTCGGCCGCACGCTCGTCCGCCTGGAGGACGCCTCGTTCGGCTACGAGAAGCGCGACGTCTTCGCCGACGCGAACGTCGTCATCGAGCGGGGCGACAAGATCGCGATCGTCGGCGCGAACGGGGCCGGGAAGACGACGCTCCTCCGCCTTCTCGCCGGCCAGCTTCGGGCGCGGCGAGGTCTCTGCGAGGTCCACCCCCAGGCGCGCCTCGCCTACTTCGCGCAGCACGCGGCGGAGACGCTCGACGGGACCCTGAACGTGCTCCAGGCCGTGGAGGACGTGGCGCCCTTCGACACTCCGACGTCGGCGCTTCGCTCCCTGCTCGGCAACTTCCTCTTCGTCGGCGACGACGTCTTCAAGTCGTGCCGCGTGCTCTCGGGCGGCGAGCGCCAGCGGGTCGCGCTCGCGCGGATGCTCCTCCAGCCCGCGAACCTCCTCCTTCTGGACGAGCCGACGCATCACCTCGATCTGGCCGGGAAGGAAGTGCTGGAAGGGGCGCTCCAGCAGTACCCCGGCGCCGTGATCGTGGTGACGCACGACCGTTCGCTCATGGCGAGCCTCGCGACGCGGATCGTGGCCGTGGAGGAGGGGCGCGTGCTCCTCTATCCGGGGGGCTACGACGATTACGAATCGGCGCGGATCGCGAAGGCGGAGGCCGCGAAGCGGTCGGGGACGCCGGGCGGAGCGGCCGAGCCCCGGGCGGCCGCGGCGGCGGCTTCCGGGGCGAAGGCGGCGGGCCCGGCCCCGGCGGGCCGGGCCGCGGGGGGCCGGGCCGCCGGAACCGCGGCCGCGAATTCGAAGAAGCCCGGAACGAATCCCCGCCCCGCGGCCTTGAAGAACGAGGCGAAGCGCCTCGCCCGAGAGCGCGAGAAGGTGGAGCGCGATCTGGAGACCCGGGAGGGGGAGCTGAAGGACGTCGAGTCGAGCCTGGCCGATCCGGCCGTCTACGCGGACACCGCCCGCACGAAGGAGCTGCTGGAACGCTATGAAGGGCTACGACGGGACGTGGACGGACTTTGGAGGCGGCTCGAAGAACTCGACCGGGTATCATGAGGCCATGGCCGACCCCCGTCCCGAACCGAAGCTAGACCGCATCCGCCGGGCCGCGACCCCCTCGCGGGCCCCCGGCTCGGACTCCCGCACGTCCACGAAGACGCGATGGGGGACGCTCCCTCCGGACGTCCTCCAGCAGTCGTGCAAGCGGCTCGGGATCATGGCGGTCATCTTCGCGTTCATGTGGACCATCCCGATCGTGCTGAACAACTTCGTGCACGAGTGGCTCCACCACATGCGCCTGAACGAGATGGCCCACCAGGTGGGATGGCCGATGCCGGGGAACCTGGTCGCCGCGGCCGGAATCGCCGGCTCGCTGGCCCTTCTCCTCCTCGCCCGCCGATTCTCCGGGCGGCCGATCGCGCTCCTGCGCATGGGGCTCGGCTTCCAGGTCCTCCAGGCGGCGCTCGTGTCGTTCGTGACGCACCTCGGCCCCGTGGACCGCCAGAACGGCATCTCCTGGCTCGTCCTGATCATCATCTCCTACCCGGCGATCGTGCCGAGCACGCCGCGGACGACCTTCTTCGTCTCGCTCGTCATCGCGACGCTCGATCCGATCTTCTACTTGGCTTCGGCGGCGCGGGGGGTGCAGGTCGTGGCGGACTCCTTCACCCTCATCTGGCAATGGCTCCCGACCTACGTCTCCGCGATGATCGCGGTCGTCCCCTCGAGCATCATCACGGGACTCGGCCGCCAGGTGAGCAAGGCGCGCGATCTCGGCTCCTATCAGCTTCAAGAGCTGATCGGCCGCGGCGGGATGGGCGAAGTCTATCGCGCGCGGCATCGGTTCCTCGCGCGACCGGCGGCCATCAAGCTGGTGCGGCCCGAATCGGTCGGCGACGGCGCGACCTCCACGATCCAGCGCTTCCGGCGCGAGGCGCAGGCGGCGGCGTCCCTTCGATCGCCCCACACGATCAATCTCTACGACTTCGGCATGACCGACGACGGCGTCTTCTACTACGTGATGGAACTCCTGGAGGGCGTCGACCTCGACACGCTGGTGAAGCGGTTCGGACCGGTCTCGGCGGGCCGGACGATCTTCCTCCTGCGCCACGCCTGCCACTCGCTCGGCGAGGCGCACGCGATGGGGCTCGTCCATCGCGACATCAAGCCGTCGAACATCTTCACCTGCCGCATGGGCCTGAACGTCGACTTCGTGAAGGTTCTCGACTTCGGCCTGGTGAAGGAGACGAAGACGGCGGACCGCGAGACGATGCTCCTCACCGCGCCCGACGTGACGACCGGAACGCCGGCCTTCATGGCGCCCGAGATGGCGCTGGGCGAAGGGGGACTCGATCACCGCGCCGACATCTACGCGCTCGGCTGCGTCGGCTACTGGCTCCTGACGGGACGGCTGGTCTTCGAGGCCGAGACGCCGGTGAAGATGATGCTGCAGCACGTCCAGGCCGAGCCCGTGCCCCCGTCGCGCCTCTCCGAGGTGGAGGTTCCGCCCGCGCTCGATCGGATCCTCCTCGCCTGCCTCGCGAAGAAGCCCGAGGACCGGCCGAGCAGCACGCGCGAGCTGGCCGACCTCCTGGCGTCGGTGGGCTGCGTGAACGCGTGGACGAAGGAGCGCGCGGAGGAGTGGTGGGATCGCCACCTTCCCTCGTACGCGCCGGCCATGGCGCTCCGGGAGGAGACGCCCATGGCGACCGTCCGAATCGCCCGGGAGGAGACCACGTGAAGCGCGCCGCGCGAAACTTCGCGGCCGCGGCGGCGACGCTCCTTTGGATCGGCGCCGCCGGCGCCCTGGACGCGCCGGCCCCGGCCCCGGCCGCCGCCGCCGAGCGGCCGCCGAGCGGCGGCACGGCCTCCCTCGAATCGCTGAGCCGCACGACCCAGACCCTCGTGGCGCGCGTCTCGCCCGCGGTGGTCCAGATCGCGGTGACGGCGCTCGGCCCGGTGGGCGATGGATCGTGGGGCGGCGAGGCGGCCATCGGGCAGCAGCGGCGCGGCGGTTCGGGCGTCCTCCTCACGCCCGACGGCGACGTCGTGACCAACTATCACGTGATCGAGGGGGCGCGCCGGCTCCAGGTCCTGGTGCGCGTGCCGCCCGCCGGAGCGCCGGGCCGCTCGCTCGTGAAGGCGGCGCCGCGGCGCTACGACGCGCGCGTCGTCGGGTTCGACGCCGAGACCGATCTCGCGCTCCTGAAGATCGAGGCGAACGGGCTTCCCTCGCTGACGCTGGCCGACTCCGACGGACTCGGCGCGGGCGACGTGGTGCTCGCTTTCGGGAGCCCGCGCGGCCTGGAGAACAGCGTCACCATGGGGATCGTGAGCGCGGTCGGCCGCCAGCTTCGCGCCGAGGATCCGATGGCCTACATCCAGACCGACTCTCCGATCACCCCGGGGACCAGCGGGGGCCCCCTGGTGGACGCCGCCGGTCGCGTCGTCGGGATCAACACGCTCATCTTCACGCAGTCGGGCGGAAGCGAAGGGATCGGGTTCGCCGTCCCGAGCAACATCGTGCGCGCCGTGACCGACCAGCTCCGCCGCCACGGCCGCGTCCGCCGCGGCACGATCGGAGCGGCCGCGCAGACGATCACGCCGGTCCTCGCCGCGGGGCTCGGCCTCCCCAAGGAGTGGGGCGTGATCCTCTCGGACGTCCATCCCGAGTCGCCGGCCGCCGAGGCGGGCCTCCGCGCCGGCGACATCGTGGAGACGCTCGACGCGAAGCAGATGGAGAACGGCCGGCAGTTCGACGTGAATCTCTATCAGCGATTCGCCGGCGATTCGGTCACGGTGGTGGCCTCGCGCGGCGGGACGCGCGTTCGCGCGCGCGTCCGCGTGGTGGAGCGCCCCGACGATCCGCGGGAGCTGATCTCAAAGCTCGCCCAGATCACGAGCCCCGTCGCGAAACTCGGCGTCCTGGCCGCCGACGTGGCGCCGCCCATCGCGGAGCGGATGCCTTGGCTCCGGGAGAAGGGGGGCGTGCTGGTGGCGGCGTGGTCGGCCGATACGCCGGCATCGGGGAGCGGGCTTCAGCCGGGGGACGTGATCCACGCGCTGAACGGCGCCGCGATCGCGGATCTCGCCGCGCTCGCCTCGAAGCTCGACGGCATGAAGCCGGGCGCGCCCGCGGTCCTCACCGTGGACCGCCTGGGACGCCGCCTATTTCTGGCGTTCGAGATCGAGTGACCGGCTTTCGCCCCAGAGAAGCCGCACCGGCGCGTCGAGCCCGGGGCGGTTCATGAAGCGAAGGGCCATCGTCATGCCGCCGTCGGGCTCCACGCGGAAGACGGCGTACTGGTTCGCCTCGTCGTCCGTCATCGCCTCCTCCTGCGCGAAGTCCCAGCCCTCCACGCTCCGCCAGCCGCGGTCGTAGAACCAGAACCGCTCGCCCCCCGAGGGGATCATCTGCGCCCGGCGGGCGCCTTCCCCGAACCACAGCCACGCCGGGCGCGGCCGCCCCGAGAGGTTCACGATCTGGAATCCCTTCCCGTCCGGGCGCGAGGCGCGGATCCGCTCGTACGTGTGCGTGTGCCCCGTCAGGATCAGGTCCACGCCCGCGTCGGCCAGGATGTCGGGGAGGCGGCGTCCGCGATAGGAGAGGCTCCAGAGCTCGCGCGCCTGCTTCCGGTGCTTCACGGACGACTGGAGGATGGGGTGGTGCATCACGATCACCGTCGGATGGCCGGCCCGGTCGGGGACCCGCGCCAGAGCCTCCGTCAGCCACGCGAGCTGGGCCGCGCGGCGGCCGGCGACGTCGGGGCCCCGGTCGTAGACGAAGTCGTTGGAGTCGAGGAAGAGGAACCGGACGCGGCCGATCGTCCTTTCGTAATAGAGCCGGTCGGGCCTCAGGGAGGGATCGATCGGCGCCAGAAACGTCGCGGTGTTCGGGCGGGCCGTGCCGGGCCGGTTGTTGTCCAGCTCGTGATTGCCCACCCCCACGAGGTACGGTAGGCTCCGTGCCTCCGCCAAGATCGCCGCGAGCTCGCGGAACTGGTCGCTGTGCGACCCGTTCTCCACGATGTCTCCGGTATCCAGCATGAAGAGCATCCTTGGATCTCGGTTCGAAAGAGAATCGATCGAAGCGATCATCGACTCCCATTCGCCGCCGGCCAGCGCGCGCTGGTCGCCGAAGACGGCGAAGGAGAATCCCGCCTCCGGTCCCGGCCGAAGCGAGGCGATCTTGGACTCGAGCGACGGTTGCGCCAGCGGCGCGACGCGAAACCGGGACGAACTGGGCCATCGGAACGAGGAGGGGGCGATCGAGCCGACACCCACCGCGAAGAGGAGCGCGAGCGTCGCGATCCTGCCGAGCCGGCTACGCCCGGCCCCGCGACGCCGCGCGGACTGGGCCTGGATCTTCGTCGTCTTCGGGAGCATGGGGGTCATCCTCGGCACGGGCTCCGCGTCCGCTCAGTCGGGCGGCGCGCCTTCCGCCACGGAGCCGGTCGAAAGTCATTGGGGCTACCTGCCCGCCGGCTCCGACACGGTCTGCGTCCCCCTGGCCGAGCGCCCGAAGGCGCTCTGGGAACGGGCGCTCCTCGCGCCCTACCGGGTCGTCACCTTCCCGATCGCCATGGTCACCCATGGAGTCGGAGCGGGCGTCGGATACGTGGACGAGCACAGGGTACTGGATCGCGTCGTCCGCCTGCTAGGGCCGCGCCGAGGTCCCTTCGGGCTCCTCGTCGACTTCCGCTTCGGCGGGCTCTCGGGCCTGGGCGGAGGGGTCACCGCCGAGCACACGAGATTCTTCGGCGAGGGGAACACGCTCCGCGTCCGCGCCTCGACCACCGACAACGGGGATCACCGCCTCGGGGTCGCCACGCGCTTCGGCGGCGCGCGGCGCTCCTTCCTGGAATTCGGCGCGGGCTACCGCCAGCGGCCGAACGTCCGCTACTTCGGCATCGGCCCCGACACCAAGGAGGAGGACGAGTCGTTCCTCCACCAGGAGGCCGCGTGGGCCGGCCTGGCGAAGCGCTGGGCGTTGGGCGGGCACTCGCACCTCGACGCGAGCGCCCTCTACAGCACCGTGGCGACCGGCGCTCCGGGCGAGGGGAACGATCCGCCGGCCGAGGAGCGCTTCGCGTCGGCGCTGCCGGCGGGATACGGCCGGCACTCCTACGGCGCTTCCGTCGGAGGGCAGTGGATGCACGAGAGCCCCGGGCTGGATAACCGCCCCGGCCGCGGCGGCATCCGCCGGCTCCGCGCGACCTACTTCGACGGGGTCGATCGGGACGACGTCCGCTTCTGGACCTTCCGCGGCGAGGCGCAGCAGTTCTTCACGCTCTGGCGGCCGCAGCGCGTGCTCGCGTTCCGGGGCGTCGCCTCGTGGATCGAGGACGTCGGGACCGATCCCGTTCCGGCCGCGCGGCTGAACACCAACGACGATCCCGATCTCCTCCGCGGTTACGACGACTTCCGGTGGCGCGATCGCGGGCTCGCGATCCTCACGGCCGAGTACCGCTGGCCCCTCTGGACGCACAAGCAGATCCTGGGCGGCGGCATCGACGCGTACCTCCTCACGGACGCGGGCCAGGTCTTCGGCGACGCCGATCAGATCTCCTTCGACCGGATGACGCTCTCCTACGGAGGCGGGCTTCGCGTCGAATCGGGGCACGGCTTCCTCCTCCGGCTCGAGTACGCGCGAAGCGAAGAGACGAACATGATCCGATTCCGCGCCGATCAGGTCTTCCAGTTCGCGAAGAGCGGCTTCCTCCATGGACGCGATCCGATTCCCGCGCGGTAAGGCGCCGGCGGCGCGGGCGGCCCTCGCGGCGACGCTCGTCGCGTCGGCCCTCCTGGCCGCCGCCGCGCCCGCGCACGGCCGGCCCCCGCTTCGCGACGAGCCGGTCGCGTGGCACGCCGCCGACAAGGGGGACATCCCCACGCCCAAGGAGCGCGATCCGAGCCTCCTGCGCGACCAGTTCGACGAGACGGTGGCGCGGCCGGTCGGCCGTTTCTTCAATCCGGTTCGACTGGCCCGGCACGTCGGCGGGATCTTCGGCACCGAAATCGCGCACTCCGCTGCCGACATCAACACGGTCGACGAGGCGCTGAACTCCACATGGTTCACGAACCGGATCGGGCTCTATTCGCTGACGCCGGAGGAGGTGGCCCGCGGCCCGGTCACCGACGAGGGTCCCGACCGCTCCGCTTCGTGGCGCGTGACCCGCGCGAAGACGGAGGGCGTCACGCCCGGGTTCAACATCAAGGACGGACGCGGGCGGACGTTCGTCATCAAGTTCGACGCCCCCTGCTGTCCCGGAGGTCCGAGCGCGGCGGGCGTCGTCACCGGCCGCCTCCTCCACGCCGCCGGCTACAACGTGCCGGAGGATTTCGTCGTCACGTTCCGGCGTGAGGAGGTCGTGGTCGGCGAGAACGTGACGTTCACCGACAAGAAGGGAACCCGGCGGACGATGATCCCGGCCGATCTCGACTCGCTCCTCGCCGCGGTCACGCCCCAGCCCGACGGCTCCTACCGCGCGATCGCAAGCCGCTTCCTCGACGGGAAGCCGGTCGGGCCGTTCGACTGGAAGGGACGGCGGCGCGACGACCCGTTCGATCGCGTGAAGCACGAGAACCGCCGCGAGCTCAGGGGCCTGCGGATGATCGCCGCGTGGCTGGCGCACTTCGACATGAAGCAGAACAACACGCTCGACATGTGGGTGGAGGACGGGGGGCGCCGCTACGTGAAGCACTACCTGATCGACTTCGCCAGCACGCTCGGCATGGGCGCCATGGGTCCCTTCCCGCTCGCGAACATGGAGTACGGGTTCGACATCTCGGCCATCTCGGGACGGCTCTTCTCGCTCGGGATCCACGAGGACGACTGGCGCCGCCTGAAGCGGCCGGAGGGACTGCCGGAGGTCGGCTACTTCGAGGCGGAGCACTTCGACCCGATGGAGTGGAAGCCGCTCCAGCCGAACGCGGCGTTCGCGAATCTGACCGAACGCGACGGCTACTGGGCGGCGAAGATCGTCTCGTCCTTCCGCGACGAGCACATCCGCGCGGCCGTCGCGGAAGGGAAGTACCGCGATCCCGAGGCCGCCGCGTACGTCGCCCGGACGCTCGCCGCGCGCCGCGACAAGATCGCCCGCTACTGGTTCGACCGGGTGGCGCCGCTCGACTTCTTCCGCTGGGAGTCGGGGACGCTCCGCTTCCAGGATCTCGGCGCCGCGCGGGATCTCTATCCCGGCACGACGCCGCGCTACCGCGCCCGGCTCGCGGCGTGCGACGCGGATCGGAACACGGAGGCGTGGACGCCCTGGACCGACGCCGCGGAGCCCCGCTTCGATCTCGAGGCCGCCGCGGCGGCGCCCCCGGGCGGCGCGCCGGCGGAACGCCGCCCCTTCCTGGTCTTCGAGACGTCGGTCGATCGCGGCTCGGGCTGGAGCCGTCCCATCCGCGTCCACGTCGCGCGCGCGACCGGACGCGTCGTCTCCGTCGACCGCTGAGCCGAGGAGGATCCGTGACCGCGACGAACGCCGCCGGCGCGGCGCCGCGCCCCGCCCCCGCCGACCGTCTCCTGCGGCTCTTCACCGACGTTCGGGCGGGCGAGTCGGGCACCGCCCTGCTCCTCACGATGAACGTCTTCATCCTCCTCACCGCCTACTACGTCATCAAGCCGGTGCGCGAAGCCCTCATCCTCGCGGGCGGTGGCGCCGAGGTGAAGTCGTACTCGGCGGCGGGCCAGGCGCTCCTCCTCCTCGGAGCCGTCCCCCTGTACGCCGCGCTGGCGGGGAGGATGCCTCGGCGGCGCCTCATCAATTCGGTGACCCTCTTCTTCGCCGGCTGCCTGGTGGCGTTCTACCTCCTCGCGCGGACGTCGGTCCCGCTCGGCGTCGTCTTCTTTCTCTGGGTGGGGATCTTCAACCTGATGGTCATCGCGCAGTTCTGGTCGTTCGCGAACGACGTCTACACGACGGACGAGGGGAAGCGGCTCTTCCCGATCGTGGCGTTCGGCGCTTCGGCGGGGGCGGTCATGGGATCGGTGGTGACGGGGTGGCTGATCGCGCCGCTCGGGGTCTATCAACTGATGCTGGTCGCGGCGGGGCTCCTGGTCGCCGGGCTCGTCGTGACGAACGTCGTGGACGCGCGCGAGCGGCGCCGGACGGAGAGCGCCCGCGCGGCGACCGATTCGACCGCGGAGATGCCGGCCGCCACCCGGGAAGTCCGGCTGGAATCGGGCGAATTCAAGCTGGCGGACCTGAAGCGGGCGATGGAGGAGGCGCGGACCGGTTCCGCGGCGGCGCCTCCTCCTCCCGCCCCCTCCGCCGCGCCCGCCCAGCCCGCGCCGCCGAAGCACGACGACGGCCGGATCTCCGGCGGAGGAAACGCGTTCGCGCTCGTGCTCGGCAACCGTTATCTCCTCCTGATCGCGCTCCTCATGCTCGTCCTCAACTGGGTGAACACGACCGGCGAGTACATCCTCGGCCGGACCGTCGCCGACGCCGCGGCGCGGGCGGTCGCCGCGGGGACATCGGGCGGGCTGGACGAGAAGGGCTTCATCGGCAAATTCTACTCCGACTTCTTCTCCGTGGTGAACGTGGCGGGGCTCCTCCTCCAGCTCTTCGTCGTCTCGCGCATCTTGAAGTTCGCGGGCATTCGGATCGCCATCATGATCCTCCCCTTCATCGCGCTGATCGGATACGGCGTTCTCGCGTTCGTCCCGATCCTGGCCGCGGTGCGCTGGGCGAAGACCGCCGAGAACGCGACCGACTACTCGCTCCAGAACACGGTGCGAAACGTCCTCTTCCTCCCGACGACGCGCGAGGAGAAGTACAAGGCGAAGCAGGCCATCGATTCGTTCTTCGTTCGGGCGGGGGACGTCTTCTCGGCGGGCCTCGTCTTCGTGGGCGCGAGCCTGCTCGGGCTCCGGACCCAGGAATTCGCCCTGGTGAATCTCGTGCTGGTCGCGGGCTGGCTGATCCTGGCCGTGATGATCGGGCGGGAGTACCGGCGCGTCGCGGGAGCGGTCGCCGGCTAGGGATCTCCGGCGGGCGCGAGCCGGCGAGCCGCCTCCGCCCGCCTCCGCCCGCGCGTCACTCCCGTCGGCTCCGGGAGTCGGTCCCTCTCAAATCGTCCAGCCGCATCAGAATCGATTCGCTCGACCGGAGGAGGTCCGCCAGGGCCTGATCGGGCGCGCGGGTCTCCGCGCGACGCGGCCGATCGTCCTCCAGGTAGGGCCAGAGTTGCCGGCGGACTTCCGCCGGGAGCGACGATTCCAGGTACTCGAGGGCCGTGCCGCGGAGGAGGGGGTCCTTCGTCTGGAGTCCCCGGAACGCGATCCGAAGCGGCTGGCGCGGGAGCGAGAGCGCGAGGAGCGTGAAGACGTGCTCCAGGCTCCGGTTCGCGCGCGCGCGGAGCGCGTCGTCGGCCAGCGGCGACCACATGTCGTCGTCCCACTGGTCGAGGATGCGCTGGCTGTCCCAGACGCGCCGCTCCGACGAGACTTCGCGCAGCACCGCCTCCATCACGACGTCCGAGGGGACGCCGAGCCGCGGATGCCCCTCGAGAAGGTGGCTCAACGCGCGGCCGCAGCGATAGCGGACCTCGAAGCGGCGGTCGGCGAGCCCGTGGAGGAGCCCTTCCACCGCGGGGGCGTCGGCGATCGTCCCGAGAACGAGCGGGACCCGCCGGCGAATGGCGAAGTCGCTCCCCGGATCGACGAGGGAGCGCGCCAGGAGCTCCACGGCCGGGGACCCGACGTCGCGGAGCGCGTCGATCGCCTCCCGCGCGACCTCGTCCCACGCGAGGAGCGCGATCGCTTGCGGCACGAGGTCGATCGGAAGCGGCCCCTCCCGGAGCGCGCGGCGGACGTCGTCCCGGCGGCCGGAGGCGAGCGCGGCGTTTCGCGCCGCGACGGGATCGAGCGCGCGTTCCGGCCGCGGATCGGCCGCCGGCGGCGCCGCCGGCTCCCGGAGATCCGCGACGTCGCTCCGGACCTCCACCGATCCGGCGTCGCCGAGGATGGAGCGGCCGAGCGCGGAGCTGAGGGAGAGTCCGCCCAGGCTCTGCAGCACCATGGAACGGGTCGTGACGTCGTGCACTTCGGAGAGATCGAGATGGACGGCCCGCGAGAGGAGTCCCTGCTCCAGCGAGCGGACGTAGCCCGCGTGGAGCCGCAGCGCCACGATGACGGCGGCGCCCGAGAGCGCGATCACGAGAAGGAGAAGGGCCAGCGGCGCGCCGCTCACCCCGATCGCGAGGAGCGTCGCCTGCACCAGTGTCGCCCCGAGGAAGTCGCCGGCGCGCGCGGCGCCGACGTCCACGATGGTCTTCACCGCGCGCTTGTCGCGCGGCGCCACCGGCGTGAAGAGGACCTCGTAGCCTCCCCGGTAGAGCGAATTGCTGAGCACCGACTCGGCCGCGCGCAGCCCGAGGGCCGAGGGGAGCCCGGGCCAGGCGATCGCTCCGATCCCGCCGAGGCCCACGGCCGCGGGGAAGACGGCGACGGAGCGCGCCACCCCGAGCCGCTCGAGGGCCGGGCGGCTCAAAAGGGCCTGCACGACGACCGTCAGGAGCGAGACGCCCGTGTAGAACGCGGCGAAGAGCCGGAGCAGCTCCTCGCCGCGCACCATGCTCGACGCGGCGCGCGCCTTGAAGACCCAGTCGATCAGCCCCTCGCTCATCGTCACGATGACGACGAGCGTGACGAGGGTGCGAAGATAGGCGGACGTTCGAAGGACGCGGACGCCGGACGCCGACACGGCCGCCGTCGCGGCGGGCGTCGCCTCCCCGGGCGCGAGCGCGGGCATGCCGGCGTCCTCGATCCGCGCGGTGTCCTCGAGTTGCCGGTCGTGCAGGGGAGGGGCGGCGCGGCGGAGGCGCCAGACGAGGGCGGAGGCCGCGACGTGGAGCGCCGAGAGGAACGGGAGCATGGCCGCGACGTCGAGCGTCGAACCGACGCGCTCCGCGAGGATGCCGCCCGCCAATCCGCCGACCGTGCCGCCCGCCGCCACGCGTCCGATGGCGCGCTTCGCCGTGCGCGGATCGAACCGCTCGTTCAGGAACGCCCAGAATCCGGAGATGAGAAGCGCCCCGAGCCCCGCGTAGTGGAGATAGACCGCGACCGCCGCGCCCCGAGGCCAGGGGCGGACGAGCGCCCACTCGCCGAGGAGGAGGATCGCGCTCGCGGCGAAGCCGATGGGGATCACCCGTTCCGGTCCGAACCGAGAGAGGGCGCGCGCGGCGGCGAACGCCATCGCGATGGAGACGATCGCGGCCGTGATCGTCATGAGCGGCAGCGCGCTCACGGGAAACGACGAGAGGAAGAGCGCGTCGCGCGTCGCCTTCGCGCCGACCTGGTAGGCGATCATCGCGAACGCCGTGGCGGCGGCGAGCCCCGCCCCGGGGACGCGCGGGATCACGGGCCGTCTCCGCGCAGCTCCCGCTCCAGGAACGACCCGACGGCGGCCTCGTAGAGATCGGGATCGACGTTCCAGGCCTCCGCGTGGTCGGCGCGCGGAAACGTGATGACCATGACCCGATCGGGGAAGCGCTCCGCGAGGCGCCGGCTCGTCGCCGGCGGACCGACGCCGTCGTCTTCGCCGTGAAGGACGAGGAGCGGAGCGCGGAGCGAGTCGAGCCCGCGGGCGTGATCGAGGGAGTCCCATTCGACGCCGTCCCGCCACGCCACGATCGCCTTGCCGAGTCCGGCGGCCGCGGCCGGGAGCGGGACCCCCAGGACGGGCACGCGCGCCCGCGCGGCCCCCCAGTCGATCGTCGCCTCGAAGTCGAGCATCGGGGCGTCGAGAACGACGCAGGCCGCGCGGCGCGACCATTCGGACCGGCCCAGGGCGCCTCTTGCAGGTCGGCGGCCAGTTGTTCGGGGGTCGCGGAGCACGCCGCCAGCGAGATCGCCAGGCCGATCGGCAGGAAGAGTCGAACGCGGGACAGG
>DATIQI010000151.1:0-4923 GCA_035470985.1 Acidobacteriota bacterium | reverse complement strand
CTTCGGCAAGCAGGCTGGCGATGGTGCGGCGTTTGTCGCCGTCCGTCTCGGTCTCGAGCAGCTTGCGAAAACGTTCGATATTGAAACTGACAACGAGCGTACGCCCGCGGAAGCCGTCTCGTTCCTCCCGCGCGTCCGGTTGAGTCCCGAAGAGTCGGCGCGGCTCCGGCACGGCGCGCCTCCCTCGATCGACGCGGAGCGAATCGAACGGGGCGAGGAGCCCGGGCCGCTCCCTCCGGGCGCGAGCGGCTGGCCGCTCGCGCTCCTCGACGGCGCGGGGACGCTCCTCGCGCTTGCCCATCCCTGGGACGAGCAGCCTCCGGGGCTTCCGCTCCGGCTCCAGCGCGTCCTGGTGGGGGACTGACGTGGCCGACCGGCCCATCGCGCTCGCCATCGGCGTCTTCGACGGACTTCACCGCGGGCACCAGGAAATCGTCCGCGCGGTCGTGGAGGCCGCGCGCGCCCGAGGCGGCGCGGCGTGGATCGCGACGTTCGATCCGCATCCCGATTCGGTGGTCCGCGGCGTGGAGGATCGAACGTGGATCACGCCGCCCGAGGAGCGGGCCGCGATCCTCCACGCGCTCGGCGTCGACCGGGTCGAAGTGGTGCGCTTCGACCGGCCGACGAGTCTGCTCCTGCCGGAGGAGTTCCTCGATCGCGTCCTCGGACCGCAGGCGCCGCTCGCGACGCTGGTCGTCGGCCCCGACTTCAAGATGGGGCGCGGGCGGGTCGGCGACCGTGCGTATCTCGAGTCGCTCGGCGCG
This sequence comes from Acidobacteriota bacterium, assembly GCA_035470985.1. Lineage (GTDB taxonomy): Bacteria > Eisenbacteria > RBG-16-71-46 > SZUA-252 > SZUA-252 > SZUA-252. The sequence continues at coordinate 4,159 of DATIQI010000151.1, read as the reverse complement.
CGCCGCGGATTCGAGGTGGTGGAGGTGCCGTTCCTGACCGCGAGCGGCGGAGCGGCCGGCCCCGCGCCCGGCGCGGCGCCCGGCAAACTCTCCAGCACCGCGCTCCGCGCCGCGATCCAGGAAGGTCGGATGGAGGACGCCGAGGCGATGATGGGACGCTCCTACGCGCTCGAGGGAACGGTCGGTTCGGGGGCGGGACGAGGGAGCGACCTCGGATTTCCGACGGCGAACCTCGAAATCCATCCGAAGAAGCTCCTGCCGCCGGCAGGCATCTACATATCCGACAACGTCATGGAGGACGGCTCGGCGCGGGGGCTGACGTACGTCGGGAGCGCCCCGACGTTCGGGCCCGGTCCCACCCGCGTGGAGGTCTTTTTGGTGGACTTCCGGGGGAGTCTCCGGGGGACCACGCTGAAAACGCTGCTCCGATCGAAGCTACGTGCCGATAAGGTCTTCGGGTCGCCGGAGGCGCTCGTTCAAGCCATGAACGAGGACCTCGCCGGGGCTCGGGCGTACTGGGCGGCCCGCGACGCGGCCGCTTCCAAGTCATCATGAAGAATCTCTTGCAACCCTCGTTCCATTTGATACATTCCCTGCTCTAGAAAAGAGAGGGAATGTCAAGGAGGTGGCACCGGTGCCGTTGACCCCAGATCAGAAGCGCGTCGTCATCGAACAGTTCCGAGTCCATGAGGGTGACTCAGGCTCGGCGGAAGTGCAGATCGCGCTTCTCACGGAACGAATCAAGTACCTGACGGAGCATTTCAAGGTCCACAAGCGCGACCATCACAGTCGCCGTGGCCTGCTCCGAATGGTGGGTCAGCGGCGTAGACTGCTCGATTACTTGAAGGCCACGAAGATCGAGCGATACCGGGCCGTGGTCAAAGAACTCGGCCTCCGCAAGTAGGCCCTTCTCCCGCGTCCGCGGGGACCTCAGCCGTACACTCCCCTCGACTCTCTCCAACGGATGCTTCCGGCGCGTGACGCGCACCGGAAGCACTCCGTTCGTCGTCCCGTAACGTCCACGTGGCCTGAACAGGAGAACCGAATGCCCGAATCCGTAAGCCTCGAGCTGGGCGGCCGACGCCTGACCATCGAGGTCGGCAAGGTCGCGAAGCAAGCGAGCGGCGCGACCTGGATCCAGTACGGCGAAACCGTCGTCCTCACCGCGATGGTCGCCAGCAAGAATCCGATCGACAAGGACTTCTTCCCCCTCCAGGTGGAGTACCGCGAGAAGACGTACGCCGCCGGCCGCATCCCGGGCGGCTTCTTCAAGCGCGAAGGGCGCCCGACGGAGAAGGAAATCCTCTCGAGCCGCCTCATCGACCGGCCGCTCCGCCCGATGTTCCCGGACGGCTTCCGTCACGAGATCCAGATCATGTCGACCGTCCTCTCGTCGGATCAGGCGAACGACGGCGACATCCTCGGCATCACCGGCGCCTCCGCGGCGCTCATGATCTCCGAGGTGCCGTTCCCCGAGCCGGTCTCGGCCGTCCGGGTCGGCTACGTCGAGAACGAGCTGGTCCTCAATCCCACCTTCCAGGCGCTCGACGAGTCCGACCTCGACCTCGTGGTCGCGGGCACCGACGGGAGCATCGTGATGGTGGAGGCGGGCGCCCGCGAGGTGAGCGAGGACCTGATCGTGAAAGCCCTCGAGTTCGCCCACCAGGCGATCCGCCAGCTGAACGCCCTGCAGCGCGATCTGCAGAAGCGGGTCGGCAAAGCCAAGATGGACTGGAAGGGCGCGCCGCGCGACGAGGCGCTGGTGGAGGAGATCCGGAAGGCCTACGGCGACCGGATCCACCAGGCGAACTGGGTGGCCGAGAAGCACGAGCGCCAGGCGGCGCTCGACGCGATCGCCGCCGAGGCGAAGGCCGCGTACGCGGAGCGGATGCCCGGCTCCGAGAAGATGGTCTCCGCCGTTCTCGGCGAGCTGGAGGAGCACGACGTCCGCAAGATGATCGTGAAGGAGCGGCGCCGTCCCGACGGCCGCGGCTTCGACGACGTCCGCCCGATCACGGTCGAGGTGGGCACCCTCCCGCGCACGCACGGCTCGTCGCTCTTCACGCGCGGCCAGACGCAGGCCCTCGTGATCGCCACGCTCGGCACGAAGGTGGACGAGCAGCGGATCGAGGAGCTGGAAGGCCAGTCGTGGAAGAGCTTCATGCTCCACTACAACTTCCCGTCGTACAGCGTCGGCGAGGTCCGGCCGATGCGCGGTCCGGGCCGTCGCGAGATCGGCCACGGCGCGCTGGCCGAGCGGGCGCTCGAGCCGCTGATTCCGAGCGACGTGGACTTCCCCTACACCCTCCGCATCGTCTCCGAGATCCTCGAGTCGAACGGCTCGTCGTCCATGGCGACCGTGTGCGGCGGCAGCCTCTCCCTGATGGACGCGGGCGTTCCGATCAAGGCGCACGTGGCCGGCGTGGCGATGGGCCTGGTGCAGGAGGGGAGCGACGTGGCCATCCTGACCGACATCCAGGGCGTCGAGGATCACCTCGGCGACATGGACTTCAAGGTGGCCGGCACGCGCGACGGCATCACCGCGCTGCAGATGGACATCAAGATCCAGGGCCTCTCCTACGCCATCATGGCGGAGGCGCTGGCCAAGGCGAACAAGGCGCGCATGCACGTGCTCGACAAGATGGAGGCGGCGATCGCCCAGCCGCGTCCGGAGCTCTCGCCGCACGCGCCGCGCATCTACGTCATGCAGATCGACCCGGACAAGATCCGCGAGGTCATCGGACCGGGCGGCAAGATGATCAAGAAGATCTGCGCCGAGACCGGAACCCAGATCGACATCGAGGATACCGGAGAGGTGCGGATCGCGGCCTTCAGCGGCGCCGATGGCGACCGGGCCCGCGAGATCATCCGTTCCATCACGGAGGATCCGGAGATCGGCCGCGTCTACCAGGGGATCGTGCGGCGCGTCGTTCCGTTCGGCGCGTTCGTGGAGATCAGCCCCGGCAAGGACGGCCTGGTCCACATCTCCGAGCTGGAGATGAAGCGGGTCGAGAAGGTGGAGGACGTCATCAACGAGGGCGACACGGTCCTCGTGAAGGTCATCGCCATCGACTCGGAAGGCAAGGTGAAGCTGAGCCGCAAGCAGGCGCTCCCCGAGTACGCGGAAGCGCTGGCGGCGGGGCTCATCAAGGAGACCGAGCCGGGCGGGGACCGTGGTCCCCGCGGACGGGGCGGCGATCGCGGCGGACCCCGGCGGCGTCCGGAGCACTCGCGGCGTTGACGTTCGTCTCGAGCCACAGTCGTCGTGACGCGCAACGGAGGCTTCGGCCTCCGTTGCCGTTTCACGCCCCGGAGCGCCGCCCGTGAACGCGCGCGACGCGGCGCCGCCGGCGCGCTTCCGCCATCTCGTCCTCCCCTCGGGCCTCGTCCTCGTCGGGGAGGAGATCGACTCCGTCCGCTCGCTCGCGGTCGGGACCTGGGTGCGGATCGGCGCGCGGCACGAGCGGGAGGGCGAGGGCGGCCTCTCCCACTTCGTCGAGCACATGGTCTTCAAGGGTTCGCGCGCGCGCGACGCCTTCCAGATCGCCTGGAGCCTGGAGGCGGTGGGGGGGCATCTCGACGCCTTCACGGGACGCGAAGCGACCTGCTACTACGCCCGCGCGCTCGACGAGGACCTCGACCTCGCGCTCGACGTCCTGGCCGACCTCACGCTCCGCCCCCGGCTCGACCCGGTGGACGTGGCCAAGGAGAAGCAGGTCGTCCTCGAGGAGATCCACAACAGCGAGGACACGCCGGACGACCGGATCCACGACCTCTTCGCCGACGTCGTCTGGAAGGGGCACCCGCTCGGGAACCGGATCCTCGGCAGCAAGGAGACCGTGCGCGCCTTCGCCCCCGAGACGGTGGCCGCGTACCACCGGCGTCACTACACCGCGCCGAATCTCCTCGTCGCCATCGCGGGCCGGTTCGACTGGGATCACTTCGTCGCGGAGGTGGAGGCGCGCTTCTCCGACGCCCCGGCCGGCGAGCCGGCCGACGGCCCGCCGCTCGAGTCGTCGGGCCGCGCCGTGGTCCACCACGTGGAGGGGTGGCCGGAGCGGTCGTCCAGACGTACGGCCGGGAAGTGAGGGGACCCATCGCCGAGTCGACCGACGCGAACGGGCGGTTCGCGCTGTACGGCCTCGCGCCCGGGTCGTAT
>DATIQI010000150.1:0-3193 GCA_035470985.1 Acidobacteriota bacterium | reverse complement strand
GGTTCGTGGGTCGGGCTCACGGTGGCGCTATGGTGCCACGGGGGGCGTTCGGGCGCAAACGAAGGCGGCGGGCCCGGGTGGACCCGCCGCCCCGCTCGCGAGAATCGACCCCGATCAGACCAGGCCCTGATCCAGCATGGCGTTCGCCACCTTCACGAAGCCGCCGATGTTCGCGCCGTTCAGGTAATTCCCCGGCGTGCCGTACTTCTCGGCGGTCTCGAAGCAGTTCTTGTGGATGGCGATCATGATCTTGTGGAGCCGATCGTCCACCTCGTCGCGCGTCCAGGAGATCCGCATGCTGTTCTGCGACATCTCCAGGCCCGACGTGGCCACGCCGCCGGCGTTCGCCGCCTTGGCGGGGCCGTAGAGGATGCCCGCGTCGAGGTAGATCTGGATCGCCTCGAGCGTGCTCGGCATGTTCGCGCCCTCGGCGACCAGCTGGACGCCGTTCTTGATGAGGTTGGACGCGTCCTTCGCGTTGATCTCGTTCTGCGTCGCGCTCGGGAAGGCGCAGTCGGCCCTCACGTCCCAGAGCGGGTTGTACCCGAGCTTCGGATCCGCGTTCGAGAACCTGGCGCTCTTGAACTGATCCGCGTACTCACGGATCCGTCCGCGCCGCACGTTCTTGAGGTGGATGACCCACGCCAGCTTCTCGCGGTCGATCCCGTCGGCGTCGTAGATCATGCCGTCCGAGTCGGAGAGGGTGACCGGCTTGGCGCCGAGGTCGAGGAGCTTCTCCACCGTGTACTGCGAGACGTTGCCGCTCCCCGAAACGATGCAGGTCATTCCCTTCAGCGCCTTGCCGTGCGCCTTCAGCATCTCGTCGGCGAAGTAGACGCAGCCGTAGCCCGTCGCCTCCGGCCGGATGAGCGAGCCGCCCCAATTGAGGCCCTTCCCGGTCAGGACGCCCGTGAACTCGTTCGCGAGCCGCTTGTACTGGCCGAAGAGGAATCCGATCTCGCGCCCGCCCACGCCGATGTCGCCTGCGGGGACGTCGGTGTCCGGACCGATGTGGCGCCACAGCTCCGTCATGAAGCTCTGGCAGAAGCGCATCACCTCGTTGTCGCTCTTCCCCTTCGGATCGAAGTCCGATCCGCCCTTGCCGCCGCCCATCGGGAGCGTCGTGAGGGAGTTCTTGAAGACCTGCTCGAACGCGAGGAACTTGAGAATCCCGAGATTCACCGAGGGATGGAAGCGCAGCCCGCCCTTGTAGGGCCCGATCGCGCTGTTCATCTCGATCCGGAATCCGCGGTTCACCTGCACTTCGCCGCGGTCGTCCATCCACGGGACGCGGAACATGAGGACGCGCTCCGGCTCCGCGATCCGCTCGAGCAGCTTCGCGGAGCGGTACTCGGGATGGCGCTCGAGGACGGGAACCAGCGACTCGAAGACTTCCTGCGCCGCCTGGTGGAACTCGGGCTCCGCCGGGTTCTTCCCGCGGACCTCGTTCATCACGTCATGGACGTATTCCTTGGCCGACGTCGCCTTTCCGGGGGTTTTGACGGCCACACCGAGGGCACTCATTCCTGGACTCCTTTCCCCACTTGGCAGGGGCGATCTGACAGTCTGTCAGACGCCCGGGACGACTCCTTTGGCAGTGCAGCGGCGGCGGGCGCATAACCGCCTTACGTTATGGACGTTGCGAGGCGACCCCTCCGGCCCCTTCGCCGGTGTGGGCGCGCCGAACGACTCGAACATCATATGCGTACGCATGGATCGTGCAAGGGCAACGAGAGGAGAACGCGAAGCGCCCCGTGGAGGCGTGCTCCACGGGGCGCGGGTTGGGGTGAGGGGCCGCCGGGCGTGGGTCGCCCGGCGCCGCGGGCGTCAGCGGTCGGTCGAGGAGTCGGCCGAGGCGACGCTCTTGGCGTCCTTCAGGAAGACCCAGACGCGGCGGTACTTCTCCGATCCGTTCTTCGCCGTGATCGAGAGTCCCAGACGTTCCCCCTTCAGGCGGAGCGGAACGCGGTAGGGCGCGCGCCAGACGCCTCCGGCCTCGTCGTGCCGGAACGCGATCGCCTTGGAGATCCCGTCGGAGAGTTCCACCGCCACCACGTCGCTCGAGGCTTCGGCCGTGATCTCGACGATCGAGCCGGGCGTCACGAGCATCTCGGTCACCGGCGTCGCCACGTCGGGCGGGAGGAACTCGGCCGGGGTCACTTCGGTGTCGTCCCCTCGGGGCGTCGACTCCGCTTCCAGCGAGGGTTCCGCCACACCGCCGGCGGCTGCGTTCGTCGCCGCGATCGCCGACGTCGCCTCTCCGGACGCCGCGCCGGCCGGCGTGGTGGAGGCGGGCCGCGCGGCCACCGCACCCCCCTTGGAGCCGTTCCCCTTCGAGCCGACCTGGCCTCCTTCGCGGTTGCAGCCCAGGGCCAGGAACCCGACCGAGAGCGCGAGGGCCGAGAGGAGCAGAAGACGCGATTCGAGTTTCGAATGAAGCATGATGATTCTCCTCGCCGGTTTCGTTTCGGTCGACGCGCGGTTCGGGGTCCGGTTCCCGTTCGCGATCGCCTGATGTTCGGCATTTGCCCCGGCCACAGGCCCGGAGAGGCGCCCCTTCGAGGCGCCGCTGGGTCTCGGCTACAACAGGAGCCGTGCCATCCAGTTAGATCGCTACATTTCAACACGTTACACATTCAGTCCGTGGCGCGAGGCGCCGATATGTGTCATGGTTGACACGAGCCCGGACCGGCCGGAGCGTCCGGCGCCGGCGCGGGCGCGGGGATTTCGATGCGGGGCAACGACTCGGATGGACGTGGCGGATCGGACACAGGGGGCGTTCGCGGGCGTGCGGGCGCGATCGCGTCGCGTCGATCCCGAGGCGCGGGCGTCGTGAGGTCGCTCCGCTCGCGACTGATCGTCGGCGCGGCGCTCGTGGCGGTCGTTCCGCTCGGGCTCGCGATCCTCTTCTTCACGCAGCGGATCGAGTCGATGGTCCGCGAGGAGGCGGACGCGCGGCTCGAGGAGGCGCTCGGCGGGATCCGCGCGGACCTCGCCGCGGCGACGCGCTCGCTGGAGGACCAGCTCGAAACGCTCGGGGGCGATCCGGCGCTCCTCCGCCTCTACCTCATGCGCGCCGCCGAAGCGCGCGAGCTCGCCGGCTATCTCGCCGATCGCCGCGCGCTCCTTCGCCTCGACCGGCTCCGACTGCGCGATCTCTCCGGCCGGGTCGTCGCCGAGCACCCGGAAGAGG
>DATIQI010000149.1:0-1999 GCA_035470985.1 Acidobacteriota bacterium | reverse complement strand
AGGGTGTGCTTGCGGCGCTTGGTGGAGCCCTTGGGGAGTCTCTATCATCTCGATGGGGACGGGCGCTGCCGTCGGACGTCGTTTAGTGTGCTCGGGCTGGGAAAATTGGGGGGTGCGGAGCTCAACTTCTGGTCGCCCGTGAAGACGTACTGGTTCGTGCCGGGCCCGATGCGCGATCCGGGGAGCGTGAAGCCCGTGTCGAGCAGGTAGACTTCCTGATCTAACGAGACGTCGCCGAGCGCCAGCGTGTCGCGCTGGCCGGTGGACGATTCGTAGAAGATGTTCAGGCGATGGAACGACCCGATCAGGCCCTGGTAGCGCGCCCGGATCCGGAACGGCTGGGTCGGCTCGGGATCGGCGAACGGGATCGGAGTCGCGAACGACTCGGGAAAGTCCGGACTCCCGCCGTTCGTCCAGAACATGTACGGGATGTTCTCCTTCGGCGATCCCGTCGTCTGGTCGGGCGACGTCTGGACGAACCCCTCCTCCTCGAGATGGAGCCGCTCCGGGAACCACGCCGGCGCCGTGAACGCGCCGGTCGGGATGACGCCGGTGATCGTGTCGGGGACGGCCGCGTCGGCCGCCGTCCAGGTGAGCCAGTAGACGTTCGCGTCCGTGTACCGATTCTCGATCGATGCCGGGCCGACGCGGTCGCGCCAGGAGCGGGCGTAGAACGTGATCTCGTCGCCCGCGTCGAAGACGCCGTTCGGGGACGCTTCGCGCGCCGCCACGGGAATCGGCGTGGCTGTGGCGCTGTCGCCGGCGTCGTCGTACCCCCGCTCCCAGAGCCCGATCTTCGGAAGCGCGACCCCGGACGGGAACCCGCGCGCCTGGAGGGCGGCGAAGGAGACCGAGGTCCAGCCCGTCTGCGTCACCGAGATTCGGAACTCGGGATTGCCGTCGAGCAGCCGTCGCGCGGGCGCGAGGCGCGGCCACTCCCGCGCGCGGCGCGGGAAGGATCGCGCCGAGGCGCCGTTCACGAGCATCCGCTCCTGGATCCGCCGCGAGGTCTTGGAGTCGCTGCCCGGCCGCGCCGTTCTCCGGAGGAGCCGCTCCCGATCGCTGGCCGGCTCGAAGTCGACGCGGAGCGTGAGGCGGCGGAGCACGCGATACGCGCGCGTCGCCGGATTCCACCGGACGGGCGCGATCCGAAGCGGCACGACCCAGAGCTCGCCGGAACGCTGCCCCGCGCCGATCGCGGCCGCCGTTCCGGGATACGCGCTCACGCCGCGATAGACGGCGCCCTCCGGCTCGAAGCGGTACTCGCTCGCCGGCCCCGTCCGCGGGTCGTCCGAGACGATCCGTTCGAAGGCGACGGGAAGCGGCGGGAGACCCGGGCGATCGATCGCCTCCTCGGCCTCCACGCGCACGCGCGCCGCCATGCCGTCGGGAACGGCGAGCGACACGAGATCGGTGGGAAGCGCGGGACGGCCGGGCGCCTCGAGGACGAACGCGCCCGGAACGCGGACCCGCTCGTACGACGCTCCCGCCACCGCGACGGTGTCCCAGCGCGCCTCGGCGGCCGCGTACTCGAGCGTGACGCCGCGGAGATCCTCCGCGATCACGCGCGCGCCGTGCGGCCGGCGGGCCTCGGCCGCGACCGCGTTCGCCGCGGCCGAATGAGCCGCGATCATCGCCGTGGAAAGGAACGCGGCGAGCAGCAGGCGGCGCGGCACGGCGCATCGCGCGCGACCCGGTCCGGGCGCTTCGATCGATCGGATGGCTCTACCCCCTGGCGACGGGTGGGAGGGATCGGATGTGGCGCTGCGATTGTAGGAACCGGCGCGGCCGGCCGTCAAGGTAACTCCTCCGGAACCGTAAGCGGCGTCGAGGTTTGACATGGCTTCGCGGCGGGTGATACGCTTCTCCCGTTGAATCGCCCGCACCCGATGCCGAATGTTCGTTTCCGCCCACCAGGGAGTCGGCCGATGCGCTCATGGGGACCGGTCGCGCTCCTCGCCCTGCTTCTCGCCGCCGCGCTTCCACTGCTCGATTCGCC
>DATIQI010000148.1:0-5500 GCA_035470985.1 Acidobacteriota bacterium | reverse complement strand
CGGGCATGATGGAGTGCAAGAAAGCCCTCGCCGAGGCGAACGGAGATATCGAGAAGGCGATCGACAACCTGCGCAAGCAGGGCGTGCTGCGAGCCGCCTCCAAGGCCGGCCGCGAGGCGCGCCAGGGCGTCGTCTACTCCTACATCCACCCCGGCGACCAGCTGGGCGTGCTCCTCGAAGTGAATTGCGAGACCGACTTCGTCGCCCGCACGGACGACTTCCGCGACCTGGTGAAGGGACTCGCGATGCAGATCGCGGCCACCAACGCGCAGGCCGTTCGCCGCGAGGACGTGGACGCGTCGCTCGTCGCGAAGGAGCGCGACGTGCTGCTGGAGCAGTCGCGCGCCTCGGGCAAGCCGGAGGCCATTCTCCAGAAAATGGTCGAAGGACGGATGGAGAAGTTCTTCGAGGAGATCGTCCTCCTGGAGCAGCCCTTCATTCGGGATCCCGACCGCAAGGTGAAGGATCTCCTCGACCAGGCGATCGCGAAGATCGGCGAGAACATCGTCGTGCGCCGCTTCGCCAAGTTCCGGATCGGAGAGAACTAGGACCGTGGACGGCGCTCCGCGGCGCGTCCTGCTGAAGCTGAGCGGCGAGGTCCTGGCCGGCGACGCCGGGCAGGGGATCGACGCGACCGCCATCGGGCGGCTCGCGGAGGAGATCCGGGACGGCGTCGAGGGCGGCACCCAGCTCGCGATCGTGATCGGGGGCGGGAACATCGTCCGCGGCACGACCGCCGCGGGCGAGGGCTTCGACCGGGCGACCGGCGACGCCATGGGGATGCTCGCCACCGTGATCAACGCGCTCGCGCTCCAGGACGCCCTGGAGCACCGGAGCCTCTCCACCCGCGTCATGACCGCGATGGAAATGCGGTCGCTCGCCGAGCCCTACATCCGCCGCCGCGCCGTGCGCCATCTCGAGAAGGGACGCGTGGTGATCCTGGCGGCCGGCACGGGCCATCCCTACTTCACGACCGACACGGCGGCGGTGCTTCGCGCCGTGGAGATCTCGGCCGACGTGCTCTTGAAGGCCACGAAGGTGGACGGCGTCTTCACGGCGGATCCGCGCCGCGACCCGCACGCCGTCCGGTACGATCAGCTCAGTTATCTCGATGCCATCGACCAACGGCTGAACGTGATGGACATGACCGCGTTCACGATGGGAATGGATCACCGGCTGCCGCTCGTGGTGTTCAACGTGACGGTGCCGGGGAACCTGGTCCGCGCGCTGCGCGGCGAGACCGTCGGGACGCGCGTCGCGGTGGAGGTCTAGGATGGACCCGAAGGTACTGAAGGACACCGAGGAGCGGATGAAGAAGGCCCTGGAGACGATCCGTCACGAGGTCGCCTCCATCCGGACGAACAAGGCGACGACGGCGCTCCTGGACGGGATCCGGGTCGACTACTACGGATCGCCGACGCCGCTGCAGCAGGTGGCGAGCGTGGGCGTCCCGGAGCCGAGGATGCTGGTGATTCAGCCGTGGGAGCGCTCGCTCCTGCCGGAGATCGTGAAGTCGATCCAGAAGTCCGACCTGGGGCTGAACCCGGTGGACGACGGGACGGTCATCCGGCTCACGCTGCCGACGCTCACGGAGGAGCGCCGCAAGGATCTGGTGAAGGTGCTCGGCCGCCTCATCGAGGACGGCCGCGTGCGGATCCGGACCGTGCGGCACGAGGTGAACGACGACCTGAAGAAGCTGGAACGCGATCACAAGATCTCGGAGGACGACGCGAAGAAGACGCGGGACCAGGTGCAGAAGGTGCACGACCGCTACATCGCGCATCTCGACGAGCTGTTCCAGAAGAAGCAGGCCGAGATCATGGAGGTCTGACCCGGGCGCGCGTCGTCGTCGCGGACCCAGGCGGCCCGGTCCTCCGGGCAGAGCGCCGCACCCGTGCGGGCCGCCGGACGTCGCGTCCGCCGGCCCGCCGCCGTGTCCGGGAACCGTCCCGCATGAGCGCCACCGCGAAGTTTCCCACCCTCGAGCAGATCCTGCGCCGCCCCGTGCCCGCGCACATCGCGATCATCATGGACGGAAACGGCCGCTGGGCGCAGCGGCGCGGCCTGCCGCGCCTGATGGGGCATCGCGCCGGGCGGAGGGCGGTTCGCGAGGTGGTCGAGGGGTGCGTGGAGCTCGGCGTGAAGGTCCTCACGCTCTACACGTTCTCGCTGGAGAACTGGGAGCGCGGCCCCCGGGAGGTGCGCGGTCTCATGCGCATCCTCGACGAGGTCCTGCGCGAGGAGCGGGAGCGGCTGAAGCAGAACAATGTCCGGCTCCGGACGATCGGCCGCGTCGACCTCCTCCCGGAGCACAGCCGCGAGGTGCTGGAGGACACGCGCCGCTACCTCGAGGATTGCACCGGCATGACCCTCGTTCTCGCCCTCTCGTACGGCGGGCGCGCCGAGATCGTCGACGCCGTCCGGCGCATCGTGGCGGAGGACCGCAAGCGCCGCGTTCCCCTCGCGCGCCTCGACGAGGAGTTCTTCCGCCATCAGCTCGACACCGACGGCCTGCCCGACCCCGACCTCCTGATCCGGACGAGCGGAGAGCTCCGCGTCTCGAACTTCCTCCTCTGGCAAGCGGCGTACGCGGAGTTCTGGGTGACCGACACCCTGTGGCCCGATTTCCGGCGCAAGCATCTCCACCAGGCCGTCCATGACTTCCAACATCGAAGCCGGCGCTTCGGCCGCGCCTCCTGAGCGGAGCGTTCCCACGGGCCTCGCCGCGACCCTTCCCCTGCGCGTGGCGACGGCGGTGGTCTTCGTCCCGCTCCTCCTCGCGCTCGCCTGGGTCGGGGGACTGGCCTACCTCGGCTTCGTCCTCCTCCTCCTGGCGCTCGCGCTCCGCGAGTTCCTGCTCCTCCTGGAATCGCGGGGCCTCCGGCCGCACTGGAAGGTCGGCATGGCGGCGGTCCTCCTGGCGCCGGTGGCGACGTTCCAGCGGCTGCGCACGGGGCGCCTCGAGGAGTGGCACTCCGGGGCCCTGATCACGGTCCTCGTCGTCGCGGTGCTCCTCGCGGAGCTTCGCCGCGGAGCGGGGAAGCAGGCGATCGCGAACAGCGCGGCGACGCTCCTCGGAGTCCTCTACGTCGGCTGGCTCGGAACGCACCTCGTCGCCCTGCGCGAGTTGCCGTGGGTCACGGGCTCCGCCTACGCGCGGGGCGCGGCGTTCGCCATCCTCCCCCTGGTCCTCGTCTGGGTCTGCGACACCGCGGCGTACGCCGTGGGGAAGGTCTGGGGCCGGCGCCGCCTCATGCCCGACGTGAGCCCGAAGAAGACGAGCGAAGGCGCCTGGGGCGGGCTCCTCGCGACGGTCGGCGCGGCGTTCGCGGCGCGCGCGACGTTCGCGCCCTTCCTCACCGCGTTCGACGCGACGGCGCTCGGGCTCCTGGTCGGCGTCTTCGGCCAGCTCGGCGATCTGGTCGAGTCGCTCCTGAAGCGGGACCTGGAGGCGAAGAACTCCTCGGAGCTCCTCCCCGGACACGGGGGCGTGCTCGACCGCTTCGACAGCCTCTTCTTCGCCGCGCCGGTCGTCTATTACTACCTCCTCTTCCGCGTGGTGCTCCGGTGAAGCCCGTTCGAATCGCGCTCCTCGGGGCGACGGGCTCGATCGGCGCCGCGGCGCTCGCGCTGGCGCGCGAGGAGCCGGAGCGCTTCCGGATCGTCTCGCTGGCGGCCCGGACGCGCGACGCGGCCCTCGTCCGCGCGGCGCGCGAGTTCGGAGTCCCGCGGATCGCGCTCGACGACACGGCCGCCGCCGCGCGGGCCCGCGCCGTCTTCGACGGGGAGGTGCTGGAGGGGATCACGGGAATCGAAGCGCTGGCCGACGCGGCCGACGCCGACGTGGTGGTGAACGCGCTGGTCGGCGTCGCGGGGCTTCGGCCGACGCTCGCGGCGCTTCGGGCGGGGAAGCGCGTCGCGCTCGCGAACAAGGAGTCGATCGTCGTGGCGGGCGAGCTGGTCGCCGCGGCCGCCGAGCGCCACGGAGGGACCATCCTCCCGGTCGACTCCGAGCACAGCGGCCTCCACCAGTGCCTCGCCGGGCGAAGCGCGCGCGAAGTCCGGCGCGTGGTCCTCACCGCCTCCGGCGGCCCCTTCCTGCGCCGCGACCCGGCCGCGATCGAGAACGCCGACCCCGAGGACGTGCTCCGCCATCCGACTTGGTCCATGGGGCCGCGCATCACGGTCGACTCGGCGACCCTGGTGAACAAGGGCTTCGAGGTGATCGAGGCGCGCTGGCTCTTCGGGCTCGATCCCGACCAGCTCGACGTCGTGATCCACCCCCAGTCGATCGTGCACGCCGTGGTCGAGTTCCGCGACGGCTCCATGATCGCGCAGCTCTCGGCGCCCGACATGCGGCTGCCGCTCCTGTACGCCCTCAGCTATCCCGAGCGCTGGGCCTCCGCGCTCCCGCGCCTCGACCTCACGCTCGTCGGCTCGCTCCACTTCGAGGCGCCCGATCCCGAGCGCGCTCCGGGCCTCGCGCTCGCGCGGCGCGCGCTCGAGCGGGGCGGGACGTCGCCGGCGGTCCTGAACGCGGCCGACGAGGAGGCGGTGCGTCTCTTCCTCGACCGGAAGATCCGCTTCGGCGATCTGACGCGCCTGGTGGGGGAAGTGCTCGACGCCCACGCTCCCTCGGCGGCCGATTCCCTGGAAGCGGTGGAGGCGGCCGACCGATGGGGGCGCGCGCGGCTCCACGAGGCCGCGGCCTCGAGGCTTCGCTCGTGAGCGCGCCGGCGGGCGCCGCGCCCGACCGCGAGCGGCTCCTGCGGCTCGCGGCCCGTCTCGGCGCGGGAAGCGTGGTGGTCCTCGGAGACGTCGTGCTCGACCGCTACTGGATCGGGCGGTCGTCGCGCCTCTCGCGCGAGGCCCCGGTGATCATCCTCGAGTTCGAGGCCGAACGGGGCGTTCCGGGCGGCGCGGCCAACGCGGCCGCGAACGTCCGCGCGCTCGGCGGCCGGGTGCGCCTCGTCGGCCGCGCCGGGCGCGATCTCGCGGGGACGACGCTCCGCCGCGTGCTCCGCGAGCACGGGATCGCGCCGCGCTGGATCGTCTCCGACCCGAGCATCGACACGGCGGTGAAGACGCGCGTCCTCGCCGGATCGAGCCACGCGTCGCGCCAGCAGATCGTCCGGCTCGACCGCGGGCGCCGCCACGCGGTCGGCGCGGCCGCGGAGCGAGCGCTCCTCGCCCGGATCCGGGAGGCGCTCCGCGGCGCGCGGGCGCTCCTCCTCTCCGACTACGGCTACGGCGTCCTGAGTCCGGCGATCCGCCGCGCGGCGCTCCGCATGGCGCGGCGCGCCGGAATTCCCGTGGTGGTCGACTCGCGGTGGGCGCTGCGATCGTACCGCGGGGCGACGCTCCTCACTCCGAACGAGCACGAGATCGCCGAGGCGTACCCGCGCGCCTCGCTCGACGTCGCGGGGCTCCGGCGCGCGGGCGAGGCGCTGCGGCGCGCCGCGGGCGCCGACGCCGTCTGGCTCACGCGGGGAAGCGCCGG
>DATIQI010000147.1:0-1578 GCA_035470985.1 Acidobacteriota bacterium | reverse complement strand
GCGACACCACGGCGGTGCGAACCCCGATCAACTGGATCCGCTCGGGAGAGATTTGAACCGTGGCGAGCCCGGGAACGTCGCTCCCGCCGCCGGACGCGGAGTCGCCGTGCGCGGCGTGATCTCCACCCGCGTCGGGGATCGGCTCGAGGCGCATGCCGCAGATCGGGCACTCGCCGGGACGATCGGACGTGTAGCTCGGGTGCATCGGGCAGTGGTATCGCGCGGCCTTCGCGCTCGACGACGCCCCCGTGTCGGGACGCCGGCTCGCCACGTAGGCGCCGATCGCGACGGCGGCGAGGAGGAGGAGTCCGGCGAAGAGCGCCCACCGAAGCGCGTTCATGAAGCGTGCGCCCGGAGGAGGCGGCTCGTGCCCGGCGGGGCCGGGCCCCCGTCCGGCGGCGCCGCCGCCCGCGGAATACCGATCGTCCGTCATCGCTCGTCCCTCCGGAAGGCGGGAAGGGCGATCCCCGCCAGATCGCCGCGGCCGGTCAGCGCCACCAGGCGCCCCTGCACGCGAGCCAGTTCGTTTCGCGCGTCGAGGAGGCTCAAGTCCTCGACGTAGAGCGTGTGCGTCGCGTCGAAGACGCGATAGAGGTCCACCGCGCCCGCGGCGTACGCGCTCCATGCCGCTTCGACGGCTCGTTCCTGCGTGACGACCACCGTGTCGGCGAGGAGGCTCACCGTGCGCACCGCCGCCCTCGCATCCGCATGAAGCGCGTGCGCCTCGCGGGCGAGGTCGAGCTCGGCCTCGCGCCGCTCGGAGGCGGCCGCGCGCGCCATCGCGTCGAACTCGGCGCCCATGGCGCGCTCGCGCTGCCCCGCGAAGATCGGGACCATCACGCCGACGCCGGCGGAGAACATGTTGTCCCAGTCCATTCCCATCCGGTCGGCGCCGCGGAATCCGTACGACGCGCGCACCTCGAGGTCGGGCCAGCTCATGCGGCGGGAGGCTCTCGCGGAGAAGGCGTACCCGCGCTCCCTCGCTTCGGCCTCGGCGAGCCGCGGATGCCCCTCCTGCGCGGCCCGCGCCCAGGAGGCCTCCCCCTCGGGGACCGCGAGCGCGGGAGGCGGCTCGAGGTCCGCGGGCGGAGCCCCCGGATCCCGTCCCCGGATGGCGTCGAGCCGCGCCCACGCCCGCTCCGCGGCGGCGCGATACCGGACGATGTCGGCGATCACGCGCGCTTGCTCCGATTCCGCGCGGAGCATCTCGTCGAGTCGTCCGTTCCCCGAGCGGTAGCGGGCCCGCGCGGACTCGAGGAGCCGGTCCATGGTGCCGCGGTGATTCTCCGCCTCCTCCGCGCGCCGGAGCGCGAAGTAGGCGTCGGCGTACGCTTCGATGGCCGCGCCGTAGGCTTCGTAGTGCGCGCGGATCGCGGCGGAACCCTCGGCCTCCGCCGCCTCGCGCGCGGCGTCGCGCCGGAGCCCGTTCGCGTCGAAGAGAGGAACGCGCTGGACGACGCCGACCATCTTCATCGTCATCTCACGAACGGGATCACCGCGACCAGCTATGGTCCCGCCCCGGTTCCGACCGATCCGCCGACGGACCGTCCGCCGCTGGGCGAGGGCCCCGGCGATATC
>DATIQI010000146.1:0-2434 GCA_035470985.1 Acidobacteriota bacterium | reverse complement strand
CCGGCGCTTGTCCCACCAGTGCTTGTAGCGCGCGGACTCCTGGCCGTCCCGGACGACCACGAAGTCGAATCGGAAATTCGGAAGCCCGTCCCACGTCGCCTGGCCTCCCATGGCGTCGGTCAGGGCGCGGACCACGGGCTCGCTTTCCGCGTCGATGTCGGCCGGAGGCGGGACGGCGGCGTTCGGCGCGGCGGCCGGCGCGGCCGCGGGGGGCGCCGCGTCGGAGCGACCGGGCAGCGGCGCGAGAAGCGCGACGAGCGCGAGGGACGCGAGGAGCGCCGGGATCCGAGCGACCGACGCTTCGCTCCGCGTCATGCGATCGATCGAAGCGCTTCGATCGCCTTCGCGCGATCGGGAACGCCGCCGATGGGATGGACCTCCGCGTAGCGCACGATGCCCTGCTTGTCGACGACGAAGGTCGCGCGCTCGGAGGTTCCCTCCGGGCGCAGGATCCCGTACCGTCGGGCGACCTCGCCGTGCGGGTAGAAGTCGGCGAGGATCGGGAAGTCGATCCCTCCGAGGTAATCGGCGAACGCCTTGTGCACCGCGACCGAGTCGACGGAGATGCCGAGCACCTGCGCGTCCTGGTCCTCCCAGCGCTGCTCCTTCTGGTTGTAGCCCGGCATCTGGACGCTGCAGACGCTGGTGAACGACGCGGGATAGAAGACGAGCACGATGTTCTGCTTTCCCCGGAAGGAGGAAAGCGTGATCGCGCGGCCCGACTGATCTCGGAGTGTGAAGTCGGGAGCGGCGGCTCCGACTTCGATCGGTGCGGCCTGCGTGCGGGTCTCGGTCATGGCGGTGTGCCGGGTCGTCTCCCCTCAGCTCGCGGCGGTCTCCGAAGGCTCTTCGGCCTTCTTCGCCAGCGTCGCGGGGTCGTTCACCCCCTGCTGGATCTCCTTCGGGATGTAGTCGAGCAGGTATTTGAGATTCAGCCCTTCCTTGATGAGCGACCGCGCGACGACGAGGCGCTGCACCTGGTTCGTACCCTCGTAGATCTGCGTGATCTTCGCGTCGCGCATGTACTTCTCGATCGGGTAGTCCTTCATGTAGCCGTAGCCGCCGAAGACCTGAACGGCGTCGGTCGTGACCTGCATCGCCGTGTCGGTGGCGAAGAGCTTGCACATGGCGGCCAGCTTGGAGAGGTTCGGAGCGCCGTCGTCCACCGCCTTCGCCGCGGCGTAGACGAGGTGGCGCGCCGCTTCCACGCGCGTCGCCATGTCGGCCAGCAGCCCCTGGATCATCTGGAACGACATGATTGGGGAGCCGAACTGCTCGCGGTGCCCCGCGTAGACCGTCGCCAGTTCCAGCGCGCCCGCCGCGAGGCCGACGCCCTGCGACGCCACGCCGGGTCGCGCGCGATCGAGCGTCTGCATGGCGTGCTTGAAGCCGTGACCGGGCGTCTCGCCGAGGAGATTCTCCGCCGGCACGCGGCAGTTCTCGAAATGGAGCTCCACCACCGGAACGCAGCGGATCCCCATCTTGTCCTCGACCTTGCCGATCGTGAAGCCGGGGGTTCCCTTCTCGACGAGGAACGCGCTGATGCGGCGCGACTTCGAATTCGGATCGCTGACGGCGAAGACGGTGTAGAGGTCCGCCGCTCCGCCGTTCGTGTTCCACTTCTTCTCGCCGTTCAGGACCCAGGAGTCGCCGTCCTTCACCGCGCGCGCGTGGAGACTGGCGGCGTCGCTGCCCGCGTACTTCTCGGAGAGACCGAACGAGATCAGCTTCTCCCCCTTCGCGATCGCCGGCAGGTAGCGCTGCTTCTGATCGTCCGTGCCGCCGACGAGGATCGGGAAGGAGCCGAGCGCGTTCACGGCGTAGAGAACGCCGACGCCGCCGCAGGCGCGCGAGAGCTCTTCCACGCAGATGCAGAGATCGATGACGCCGCCGCCCGAGCCGCCGTACTCCTTGGGAATCCAAACGCCCATGAGTCCCGCCTCGGCCAGCGCGTCGCGGATCTCCCAGGGGTACTCCTGGAGCCGGTCGTACTTCGCGGCGAGCGGTCGCACCACCTTTTCGGCGACGGCGCGGGCGCGCTCGCGCCACTGCATGTTCTAGGCTGACGCCGAGCCCGATGAGCGCGCCGACCAGCAGGTAGAACTGCCACAGCGTGGTCACGCCGGCGGCGAGGAAGAAGGCCGTGCCCAGGCAGGCAGTGCCGGCGCCGTAGACCCAGCGCGGCCCGAGGCGGTCGAACACGTAGCCCACCAGGGGCGCGGTGAAGCCGTTCACCAGCAGGTAGATCGAGAAGACCCCGGTGACCTGCGAGCGCGTCCAGCCGAACTCGCGCTCCAGCGGCAGCAGGAACACCGCGTAGGTGTCGCCCAGCCCCCGCCCGACCATGTTGAGCAGGAAACCGACGGCGAGGACGGCGGTGGCGGTGCTCAGGTCGTCTCTGCGGGCTGCTTTTCGGGATCCAGGCCGAACACCT
>DATIQI010000145.1:0-1577 GCA_035470985.1 Acidobacteriota bacterium | reverse complement strand
GCGGCGCTTGTCGTTGCGCCGCCATTTCCGGAGGGGCGCGGCGGCGCGGACCCGCCATCGCTCAGCGCGCGCACGACTTCATCGGGGGTCGGCAGATCGGCGGCATGGGCGGATGGTCTCCCGGCCGGCAGGTGCCGGGGGTAAGTCCGCCCGACCAGGAGAGGCGGATCCCCCGTTGGCGTCCTTTCGCGGCTCCTTTCTCCACACCCTCGATCTCAAGGGTCGGCTGACTTTGGCTCCGCCGATTCGCCGGGTGACCGGGGTCAAGCAGAAGGGGGGGCCCGAGCCCTACCTGATTCTCACGAAGGGACTGAACGGTTGTCTCTGGGCCTTCACCGAGGACGAATGGTCCCGGCTGGAGGGCAAGCTCCGCTCGAAGCAGTTCCAGGACCAGGAGTCCCGGGACTTCGTGCTCGAGATGATGTCGCACGTGCAGGACGTGCCGATCGACTCCGCGGCGCGGATTCTCATTCCGCAGACCTATCTGAAGATCGCCGGCCTCGACCGCGGCGGGGAAGTGAAGGTCATCGGAATGATGGACCACGTCGAGTTGTGGCACCCGAAGCGGTACGAGGATCACGTCGAAGCGGCGAGGAAACGGGGTTCCTACGAGGAGAACTCGCGGGAGCTCCTACGGAACTGAGGCGAGGGTAGGCCGGTCGCGTCCGGGCGGGGAGGTTGGGTTGATCGGGACGGCCGTGGACCGAGTGACGCGTGCGGTCAGGAGGGCCACCGTGCGGCTCCCCCATGAGCCCGTCCTTCGGGACGAAGCTTTGGATCTCTGGGTGACGCCGTGGGCTCGTCGAGTCGTCGACGGCACGGTCGGACGCGCCGGCCACTCTCTCTCTCTTCTGGGCGCACGCGATGACGTGCGCCTTCTCGCAATCGACCGCGACGTGGAGGCGGTCGAGTTCGTGAGCCGCCGCTTCGTCGGCTTCGGCAGTCGCGTGCAAGTGATCCACGGATCGTACGCGGACCTCGCGGCGCATCTGGCGGAGACGCACGCCGAGGCGGTGGACGGAATCCTCCTGGACCTGGGCGTCAGCTCCCCGCAACTGGACGACCCCGAGCGCGGCTTCAGTCACCGTGCCGAGGGTCCGCTCGATCTCCGCTTCGATCCCTCGCAAGGCATCCCGGCGTCCGAGTGGCTCGCGACGGTCGAGCTCGCGGAGTTGCAGCGGGTCCTTCGCGAGTACGGCGAGGAGCCGCGCTCCGGCGCCGCCGCGCGCGCGTTGTTGGCTGCGCGCGACCGCGGGCCGATCGCGACGACCGCGCAACTGCGCGAGGCCGTCTCGGGACGCTGCGGCCGGCCCGGCGAACCGCCGGCCAAGTCGTTCTCTCGCGTCTTCCAGGCGCTGCGCATCGTCGTGAACGACGAGCTGGCCGAACTGGACCGCTTCCTGGCCCGCTTGCCCGATTGTCTCGCGGAGCGCGGACGCGTCGTCATCCTCTCGTATCACAGCCTCGAGGATCGTCGCGTGAAGGCCGCGTTCCGCGAAGCGGCGCGAACGAACCGGATGTCGGGATTGACCGCGCGGATCGCTTCGAGCATCCGCAGCGCCCCGAGGCCCGTGACC
>DATIQI010000144.1:0-3982 GCA_035470985.1 Acidobacteriota bacterium | reverse complement strand
CCGGTGAACTCGTCCACGATCAGGATCTTGCCGTCCTGGACGACGTACTCCACGTCCTTCTCGTACAGGGAGTAGGCCTTCAGGAGCTGGAGCACGTTGTGCACGCGCTCGCTCCGCTCGCCGTGCGCCTGCTCCAGCGCCCGCTTCCGCGTCACCTTCTCCGCGGGCGTCAGCGACTCGTCCTCGTCGATCCCGCCGATCTCCACCGAGAGGTCGGGGATGAGGAAGAGGTTCGGGTCGCGCTGCGACACCGTCTCCCGCCCCTTGTCGGAGAGGTCGATGGAGTGGCTCCTCTCGTCGATGGAGAAGTAGAGATCCTCGTCCACCTCGCCGAGTCGCTTGTCGCGGATGAAGTCGAGCTCCACCTTCTGGATCAGGCGCTTCAAGCCCGGCTCGTCGGAGAGGAGCTTCACGAAGCGCTTGTTCTTCGGCGCCCCGCGCTTCACTTGCAGGAGCTTGAAGCCGACCTCGTACTCCTTCTCCGGGTCCTGCCGCAGTTCCTCCGCCTCGGCCACGATCCGGTTCACGAGCTGCGCCTGATTTCGGACCAGGCGATCCACGTCCGGCTTCATCTCGTCGTACTTCTGGAGGCTGTGCTCCACGGGGCCCGAGATGATGAGCGGCGTGCGCGCTTCGTCGATGAGGACCGAGTCCACCTCGTCCACGATCGCGTAGTGGTGCCCCCGCTGCACGCGGTGGTCGCGATGACGGGCCATGTTGTCGCGCAGGTAGTCGAAGCCGAACTCGTTGTTGGTTCCGTACGTGACGTCGCAGGCGTAGGCCGCGCGGCGCGCGGCGAAGTCCATCGAGTTCTGGATGCAGCCGACCGTCAGGCCGTGGAACTCGAAGATCTTCCCCATCCACTCGCTGTCGCGGCGGGCCAGGTAGTCGTTCACGGTGACCAGGTGGACGCCGCGCCCCGCGAGCGCGTTCAGGTAGATCGGAAGGGTGGCGACGAGCGTCTTCCCCTCGCCGGTCGCCATCTCGGCGATCTTCCCCTGGTGGAGCGCGATGCCGCCGACGAGCTGCACGTCGAACGGAACCATGTCCCACGTGACGGGAATGCCGACCACGTCCCAGGTCCGCCCGCAGAGGCGCCGGCAGGTGTCCTTCACGACGGCGAATGCCTCGATCAGGAGATCGTCGGTCGTCTCCCCGTCGGCGAGCCGCTTCCGGAACTCGGCGGTCTTCGCGCGGAGCTCGTCGTCGGAGAGCCCGCTCAGGGTCTCGAATTCCGCGTTGATCTCGCCGACCAGAGGCCAGATCTGCCGGACGTCGCGCTCGTGCTTCGTGCCGAAGAATTTGGTGATCAGGTTCAGAACCATGGGCGCTCTTTGGATGTCCTCTGGATTCAGGCGGTGTCGCGGCCCCGCCCCGGCGCGACCCCGTTCGGGGCCGCCGGCGGCTCCGCCACCGGACAAAGCGAAACCCCAGGAGCGCGTCGCCGCCGGGGTCGCAGGTCGTTCAGAATCTAGCCAAGTAATTGCAAGTCAATCAGTTGCCGCGCCCTGCCAATCGTGGATCGCTCTCGGACTCATGGGGGAGCATAGGAACGGGCCGGGAGGGGTGTCAAGCCCGAACGGAACCTATCTAAGTAGAAGTTCCATGGCGAACCCCGCGGAGAGGGGGATTCGGAAGTTGTCGTCCAGTGGGATCGGCAGGAGCTCGAAGATCGTGGCCACGGCCGCGCCGACCAGACCCACCGGGAACGGGATGCCGGGCACGACCGCGGTCAGCCCGTAGCAGACCGCGAAGCAGGCGAGGCTCCCCTCCAGCGACTTGCCGAACATCCGGACGCGTCCGATCGACTTCCCCACCACGGCGGCCATGGTGTCGCCGAGGATGAGGAACGAGAGCGCGAGGACCGCGACCGGCTTGTCGAAGAGGTGGATGGAGAGGAGGCACGCGATGAGGAGATAGGTCGAGCCGAGGAGGCTCGCCTCCTCGTGATTGCGGAGCAACTCTCCGAAGAAGTGTCGGAAGACGTGGCGCGTCCTCGGGTGATTCAGCCGGAAGACCTCGATGGCGAGCGAGAGGATGACGGAAGCGAGAAGACCCCGCTCCCACCACGGGTACCAGGAATCGGGGCTGAAGTAGAAACCCACCGGGATCGCGAGCGACGCGAGGTGGATGGCCTTCCGTTTCAGTTCGGAGGCGAGCAGCACGTGTTCCGGTTCCCTCCCTGGATCGCGGGCGGCTCTACGGCGCCGGCGCGGTTCCGTCCTTCTCCTTCACGCCCCGGTCGATGCCGATCCCGCCGCGGTTCGCGTCTCCACGAACGCGGTAGATCGCTTCGTACATGCGCCAGCCCAAGTAGACCTGCTTCACGTAGTCCCGCGTCTCCCGGTACGGAATCCGTTCGACCCATTCGTCGTCCACGGCGCCCCGGTCGCGGTTCCAGCGCCGAACGGCGTCTTCGCCGGCATTGTACGACGCCAGAACCGCCCGAAGGTCTCCGAACTCCTTCAGGAGGGTCTTCACGTATCGGGCGCCGAGCCGGACGTTCAGCGCCGCGCCGGTCAGGGAGTCCTCGGAGATCCTCCGCCCCGCGACCTGGGAGGCCGTGGACGGAAGGAGCTGGAGGAGTCCCAGCGCGCCGGCTTTCGAGCGCGCCGATCGATCGTACGCGCTCTCCTGGCGCATGATCGCCCAGAGGAGCGCGGGGGGGAGGCTCTCCGCAGCCGCCGCGCTCATCACGTCGCCGGGATAGGCCGGCGGGTAGTCGAAGCGCGCGTCGGGTACGAGCGAGCGTTGTCCCACGCGGAAGACGCCGGCTTCCTCCAGCGCGTCCATGCAGGCGCGGGCGCGGTCGGGCTCCGCCTCGCGCGCGCAACGCCGCCGCCGGTCGGCCGCGGTTTCGCTCCATCCGAGCGCTTCCAGGAGCCGGATCTCCAGCGCTCGGGCGTCCGAATCGTCGCGCGCCGCGGCCACGCCTTCCGCCGGCGCCGCTTCGGTCGGCTCCGCGACGGGGATCGGCCGGCCGATGCGGGCCGACTCCTCGCGCGCCCGGACTCCCTCGTAGGAGACCGGCGCGAGTCGGGCGGCCAGCGCGAAGTCCCGGACGGCGGCCGTGGTGTCGCCCGCCTCGAGCGAGAAGCGGGCGCGCCAGAAGACGCCGATCGGATCGGACGCCGGGGCTCCGGCGACGGCCGCGCGCGCGGAGTCGGGGAGTCCGGCGCGCTTCCAGGAGAGCGCCTCGTGCACGCGCGCCACGGCCTTCAGATCGGGCGAGCGGATGGCCGAGTCGGCCCAGGCGAAGATCGCCGCCGCCTCGCGCGCCTCGCGCGTGTCCTCCCACTCCCGGGCGCGCTCCCAGGCCGCGCGATCGGCGATCGAACCCTCCCGGTCGAGCCGCGCCGCGGCCACGAACGCGGAGTCCATCGTCGCGAAGGAGCGCTCGCCGCGCGAGGCGCGCGCCAGCGCGCACGCGCTCCGCGCCGCGGCTCCCTCGGGGAGCGAGGGGCGCGCCCCGAGGGCGCGGTAGGCCGCGATCGCCTCGTCGAAGCGGCGCGCGCGCGCGAGGAGCGACGCGTCGAGCTCCGCGCGGGCGAGGTCGGCCCCCGCGCCGATCGGCGGGAGCGTTCGGGCGCGAAGGAGCGGGATCGCCCGATCGCTCTCCCCCACTTCGCCGAGCGCGCGGCAGAGGTCGGCGTGCGACGACTCGCCCAGGCGGTTCGCGAAGGGCGCCGCCCAGTCGGCCGCGCGCCGAAGCGCCGGATAGCGCTCCGAGACCGGGGCCCGCGAGCGCGCCCCGTATTCGACGAAGGATTCGAGCGCGGCGACCGTGTCGCCGGCGGCGGCGAGCGCTTCGCCGCGAAGGAGCGCGTGAGCGCCCGACCCGGGGTTCTCGAGGAGCGCGGCGGCGAGCCGCGGCGTCCCTTCGGCGAGGCAGCGCCTCGCGAGCCGGAGCCGCGCGAGATCGCGCGCGGCCGGTCCCGCGGCCGGCGCGGCCGCGGCGGAGAGGACGGCGCGCCAGGCGGCC
>DATIQI010000143.1:0-2329 GCA_035470985.1 Acidobacteriota bacterium | reverse complement strand
TCCCCTGGGGGGGCTACGAGAAATCGAACCGGAGAGGATAACGTCCGGCGGCTCGGCCGCGCGAATCGGCGCGATGACAAGCTCCGGGGGCTGGGGTACTCCCTTTTCGACGCTGGAGGCCCCGTCGATGTCGCGCCTGATGCTCGCCACCCTGGCTTCGATCCTCCTCGCTTGCGGCGCGAGCCCCGAGCAACAGCTCGACGAAGGAGGCGGAAGCGCCCGTCCGGACCGTCGAGCTCCACATGAAGGAGTACACCTTCAACGACGCCAACCCGACGCTCGCCTTCAAGCCGGGGGAGACGATCCACTTCGTCGTCACGAACGACGAGGAGGGGAACATCCTGCACAACTTTCGCGTGGTCGGGCTCGACGTGCCGTGCGGCCCCCCCATGAAGCCTGGCGAGCGGCGCGAGGTGACCGTGACGATGCCGAAGTCGGGCGAATTCGCCTACACCTGCTGCACGCACCCGGGGATGGGCGGCAAGATGGTGGTCGCCCCCAAGTGATGCGCCCGCGCGGAGTGGCGTCCCGGAGCGGGACCCTCGCGGCGCTCGCGGCCTGGACGGCGCTCGCCGCCTTCGCCGCCGGGTGCGGCGGAGGGTCCGCGGGGGGCGACGGCGCGGCGGAGGCAGACACCCTGGCGGCCGCGGCCCGCGACCACGCCATCCGCTCGCTCACCGAATTCGACACCGGGAAGGTGACGGCGCTCCCGGGCGGGCGCACGCTTCGGGAATACTGGGTCTCGGCCATCGAGAAGATGGTCGAGGTCGCGCCCGGCGTCCGCTTCCCCGCCTGGACCTTCAACGGCGCCATCCCCGGCCCCAGCATCCGCTGCACGGAAGGCGACTCCATCCGGATCTACTTCAAGAACGAGGGCACCATGTCGCATTCCATGCACTTCCACGGCATCCACGCCGCGAACATGGACGGCGTCTTCGAGCAGGTCCCGGCCGGAAGCGACTTCGTCTACTCCTTCAACGCCGCGCCGTTCGGGCTTCACCTCTATCACTGCCACACCATGCCGGTGAAGATGCACATCGCGCGCGGGCTCTACGGCGTCTTCCTCATCGACCCGAAGATCCCCCGGCCGCCGGCCCGCGAGATGGTGATGATGATGAACGGCTTCGACACCGATCTGAACGGCGAGGACAACGAGATCTACACCGTGAACGGGTACGCGAACGTCTACTTCCGCGACTATCCGGTCCCCGTGAAGGCGGGCGAGCTGCAGCGCGTCTACCTCGTGAACATCACCGAGATCGATCTCCTGAACTCGATGCACACGCACGCGACCTTCTTCCACGTCTACCCCACCGGGACGTCGCGGACGCCGAGCCACTACACGGACGTCGTGAACCTGGGGCAGGCGGAGCGCGCCATCCTCGAGTTCCGGTACGACCTCCCGGGGCGCTACCTCTTCCATGCGCACCAGAACGAGTTCGCCGAATTGGGCTGGCTGGGCCAGTTCGAGGTGAAGCGATGAAGGGCGTGCGGGCCCTCGTGGCGGCGCTCCTGCCGCTCGTCCTCCTGGGCGCCATGATCGCCTGGTTCACGGGCGGCGGAAACCGGCTCTTCGCGCTCCGCCCCGCGCCGATCGAGAAGCTCGCGTTCGAAAGGATCGAGTTCAAGCCGCAGGAGATCGTCGTCCACGTCCGGAACGAAGGGCCCGAGCCGCTCACGATCGGTCAGGTTCTCGTGAACGACGCGCTCTGGGACTTCTCCATCGCGCCCGGCCGCTCGCTCGACCGCCTGCGCGGCGCGACCGTCTCGCTGCCCTACGACTGGCTCGAGGGCGAGCCCTACACCATCGCGATCCTGACCGGCACGGGGATCCGCCACTCGAAGACGGTGGAGATCGCCATGCCGACCCCCGTCGCGGACGCGAAGCTCCTCGGCGCCTTCGGGCTCCTCGGCGTCTACGTCGGCGTGATTCCGGTCTTCCTCGGGCTCCTCTGGCTCCCGGCGCTCCGCTCTGCGCCCCGCTCCTGGCTCGACTTCTGGCTCGCTCTTGACAGCCCGGAGCCCGGCCCGCTACAACCTCCGGCCCGACGCACCCTTAGCTCAACTGGATAGAGCATCTGACTACGGATCAGAAGGTTAGGAGTTCGAATCTCTTCGGGCGCGCCATTCTTTCCGGTCTCTTTCGAGTTGGAGATTAGACGTTAGTCGCAGGCTAGCCGCATGCGACCTAACCGCCGCGGCAGGGCGTCCCCCTGCCGAGGACATGTTCGCGCCCTTCCCCACACGAGCGGGCGAAGTGCCTGCCCCGACCGTGCCTCTACTACTCAGCTCTTCGGACACAGTCACGGCAAACCGGATGATTGTGCGG
>DATIQI010000142.1:0-3972 GCA_035470985.1 Acidobacteriota bacterium | reverse complement strand
GGCCAGGTACGCCTTCAGCGCCGGGGAGAGCGCCTTCGACCGGCGGCGCCGGTTCGCTTGTGTGAAACGTTTCACGAGCCACCCCTTTCGGACATGGACGGTTGCCTCAGCGTTTCGTGATCTCGAGGAGGGATGGTAGCGCACCGCTCCGCCCCGCGCACGGATCGTGACCTCCGTCACGGTCGCCGGGACCGGCGCGGGGGTAGACTTCCGGGAACCGTCGTCCGACGCGGCCCCACTCGGGAGGTACGCCATGCGACCCGTCCGATCTCCTCGCGCGCCCCGGCCCGGTGTCCGGCGCCTCGTCTTCGCGCTCGCCGCCCTCCTGGCGATCGCGCTCCTCGCCGGCGCGGCGCCGCCCGCGAGAGCCGCCTTCCACCTGATCGAGATCAACAAGATCCTGACGTCGTTCAACGGCGACGCCACGATCCAGGCGGTCGAGCTCCGGATGATGGCGGGGAGTCAGAACCTCGTCTCGGGGATGTCCATCCGTTCGTACGACGCCGCGGGAGTGGCCCTTGCGACGCACGGGACCTTCGCGGTGAACCTTCCCGCGGGCGGCGCGCTCGCGGACCGGAAGATCCTCTGCGCCACGAGCGCCTTCGCGGCGGCGTTCGGGATCACGCCCGATCTCGTCATCGCCGACGGGCTCCCCTCGGCGACGGGGCAGGTCTCGTTCGAGGAGCCGGGCTGCTTCGTGAACGCCGTGGCGTACGGCGACGTCACCGTCGTGGTGAACGGATCGTCCTCCGCCCCGGCCATTCCCTCCGGGCTCGCCTACGTCCTCGCGAGAACCGCGAGCAACGCCACGAACCCCTTCTGCCCGCTGGCCGAGAACGCCGCCGCGCGCTTCGCGATCCGCTCGGGCTCGAGCGCGTCGCCCGTCCCCTTCTCGAACAACGCGAACACGACGGTGAACGTCTTCTCGACGCTCACCGGGGTGGAGGAGACCCTTCCGCCGGCGGCGTGGCGGGTCTATCCGAATCCGTTCCGGGAGTCGCTGCGGATCGAGACGGCGGAGGGCGGACGCGTGGCGGTCTACGACGTCCGCGGGGCTCTGGTGCGGACGCTGGCGCACGGCGCCGAGCGGGTCGCCGGCCCGCGGCATCTGACGTGGGACGGGCGGGACGCGCGCGGGAAGCGCGCGCCCGCCGGAGTCTACTTCGTTCGGATCGGCAGCGCGCCGGGAGGCGCGCCCACGAGGGTCGTGCTCCTCCGCTGACGTCCGCGGGCGGGAGCGCGGCCGCCCCTTACGGCTCGACGACCAGCTTCCCCGCCACCATGTCCATGCTGCAGGCGAAGCGGAGCTCGCCCTGACGCTCGGGCGTCACGGTCACCTCCACCGCCTGGTTCATCGGAAGTTCCTTCTCGACGCCCAGATCGGCGAAGATGATCTGCTTCGCGCACGTGAGGTCGGTCTTCCGCGTCACCACCAGCGTGATCGGCTGCCCGACCTTCGCCGCGATCTCCTTCGGCACGAAGCCCTCCTGCGTCACTTCCACGACGACGCGATCCTTCACCGCGCTCCCTCCGCCGCAGCCCGCGGCCGCGACCGCGACCAGGAGGAGGCCCGCGATTCCCAGCGCCAGCATGCGATTTCGGCCGAACACGTCCTTCATGGAAACGCTCCTTTCGTTGCGGGCGCGCCCTCCTGCCGGAGCGGCGCGCGCCGCGAGGGGATCTGCGGGCCGGGACCCCGTGTCGCGTGGGGTCGTCGGCGCCTACGGACTCTCGGTCGTTTCGATTCGCTCGAGTTCCATGCCGCACGTCGGACACGAGCCCGCCGATGGCGACACGATTTCGGGGTGCATCGGGCAACGGAAGCCCGTCGCCGGCGCCAGCGAGTCCGGCGGCGCGGTCTCGCGGGGCCCGACGGACGAGGCCTCATGGCGGCCGCTCTCGAGCATCGCCGCGCCCAGTCGCAGTCCCTTGGGCGTCGCGAACGCGTACTCCAAGAATTCGCGGAGGAGCGAATCGTCCGCGACGAGGATCTCGAAGAGCCGCTCGCGCGTCTCCTCCTTCGATAGGATATCCCGAATCTTCTTGTCGTGCTTCGTCGATGCCTCGGGAGAGGCGTGGTGCTCGTGCCCGCCGCCCATGCCCCCCATGCCGCACTGGGCGCGCGCTCCGGCCGGGCCGATCAAGAGAATCGCCAGCAGCCAACCGCAGAGTCGCCGTGTCATGTTCACTTGGGCCTCCTTGTTCTCCTCCCGGCGACGGCCTCGATGGCCGCTTCCGGCGTGAGCGACGTCGCGAGCGCCGGCCCCCCGATGACCTCCGGTTCGCGGGCCGCGTTGAATCCCATTCGAGTGCCTCCTGAAGATGGAACGGCGCCCAAGGTCAGTCGCGTGATCATGGCGTAGGGCACCAATTCGGTCCGCATGACCCCCGGCCGGTCCGTCTCGTGTACCGCGAGCGCCAGCCACTTCGGCGTCACGCCGATCACGTGGCAAACGTCCAAGTCTTCGCCGTCCGCCAGTCGGAGATGGACCGCGGGCAGGCCCTCAGCCGGATCCGGGCAGCGATCCCGCACGAGACCCTGCAAGTGCTGAAGGAAGAAGAGCGGCCCGAAATAGGTGCCGCGTTCGACCGCCGTGAGCGCCGCCCAGGCTCTCCGCTTCGCGGCTGATGCCTTCGGTTCGTTCATGATCCCGAACTCCCTTTCACGTTCGGGGCCCGCCCGACGCGGCGCGGCGAGTTCCGTCCGGTCGCTCGCCTCAGCCGTGCGCGACGAGTCCCCCGTAGAACGCCGCGGCGAAGGTGACGGCCGTCGCGGCCACCCCGACCATCCAGAGGCGAGGCCTCGCGCGCGGCCACAACGATAGAACCGCCCACGCGAGAAGCAGAACGAGTGCGGCGATTCCCCACCGCTCGTGCGTTCCCGCCAGCCACTCCTTGGGGCCATCGAGGAACACTTCCACCTGGGCGCGCCCGGCGAAGAAGGCCGCCACGGCCGAGAGCGCCGCCGCCCACACGAAGAGCGGGAAGAGGAGTCCCGCCCCCGGACGCCTGCGGTCGGCCAGCAGGAGGACCAGGGCCACGGGCGCCAGGACGATCGGAAGATGCACGAGCTTGTTGTGGACGTGATGGAAGAGCATCTCCCCGATCGGCGGCATGGCGTAGGGCGGTTCCGCCCCTTCCGGAACCGAGGTCGGCGGCGTCGAAGCGCCGGGCGGATTCGCCGTCCCTCCGGCCTTGCCCGAATCGCCCGCGGCCGGCGCCGGCGGCCGGTGCTTTTCGTGCCCTTCGGCCGACCCCGGTCCGAGCCATGCGACGAGCACGACGAGGAGGGCCAAGGACGCCGCACCCAGGCTCCGGAGACCGTTTCGGGTCATGGCGCGCCCCTCTCGGCGCCGGCCCTCTGGTCCCGCTTCAGCTGCGCGTAGCGCCAGTAGGCGTACACCACGGGAATGATCTCGAGCGTGAGGAACGCCGAGGTGAACAGCCCGCCCACCATCGGCGCCGCCACGCGCTTCATCACGTCGGCGCCCGCGCCCTGCGACCAGAGGAGCGGCACGAGGCCGATCATCATGGTCGCCACGGTCATCAGTTTCGGCCGCACGCGCTGCACGGAACCCTCCAGCGTGGCCTCCACGATGTCGTCCAGGTCGCGGATCCGCCCCTCGCGCTTCCGTTTGTGATAGGCGCCGTCGCAGTAGACGATCATCACCACTCCGGTCTGTGCGGCCAGCCCCACGAGCGCGATGATCCCGACCCAGACGGCGGTCGAGAGGTTGTAGCCGAGCAGCGCCAGGAGCCAGACGCTCCCGACCAGGGCGAACGGGACCGAGCAGAGGACGATGAGCGTCTGCGCCAC
Source organism: Acidobacteriota bacterium (assembly GCA_035470985.1). Classification (GTDB taxonomy): domain Bacteria; phylum Eisenbacteria; class RBG-16-71-46; order SZUA-252; family SZUA-252; genus SZUA-252. The sequence continues at coordinate 155 of DATIQI010000142.1, read as the reverse complement.
GTTCCCGAAGTTCATATAGAGGAGGAGCACGATGATGACGAGCGTGAGGGGGACGAGGCCTCGAAGTTGTACCCGCGCCACGGCATGAAAGCCACGAGCACGTTGCGCCACAGGGCCAGCTCGCCCCCCTCGGTGCACGGACCGTCGGCGAGGAC
>DATIQI010000141.1:0-27730 GCA_035470985.1 Acidobacteriota bacterium | reverse complement strand
CTATGTCTACGCTCGCTACGGAGATCCGCGGACCCTGGTGAACGCGCATCTCGACACCGTGCCCGCCAACGCGGGGTGGTCGACAGATCCGTTCACCGAGAGGGTGAAGTTGATCTCGGTCGCGCGGTTCGCGTCGATCTTCACCGGCTTGTCCTGCCGCTCGTGGCTCGCGATGATGGCCCGAACGGTGAAGGTGCCGACCGGAACGCGAAGAATCTTGAATTCACCGGCGGCGTTCGAGAAGCCGCCCGTTTGGGCACCGACGACGATCACGCTCACGCCCTGCAGCGGAACGCCGTTCTGGTCGAGGACCTTTCCCTGGATCGTTCCCGTCTGCGCCTGGGCCATGCCCGGAAGGACGAGGGCGGCCACGACGAGAAGGAGCGTGACGACCTCTCGGAGGCGCGGGGCGCGAAGGGAGTCCCCGCCGCGAAGTCGAAACGACATGCTCGGCATACGGTGGTGCGCTCCTTTCCTGGCTGGTACCGACACTAAGAAGTGGCCGATTCTAAGGCGCCGGCTGGGCTCCTCGTCAAGCCAAATCATTGAACCGCCCCTGGTTGTGGCGCTTCACGGACCCCAAACGGGGAACCCGGGCGCACGGAAATACCGGACCTGAGCGGGGGACACGGCTTTGTAATCTCGGGGGGGACGTCTGGTTACTCCGGCGAAGCGCCTGTGGGCACGGAAGCGCTTCTACCGCGGGAGTATAGCGCACCTCGCGCCGCGCGCAACCCCTTTTTCGCGTATTTTCTCCGTCCGGGTCAAAATTCCGTCACGCTCGACATGGTGAAGCCCCGCACCCGGAGCGCCGGGCAGACCACGTCACCCGCCCGCTGGACCGGCGTCATGCCGTCCACACGTCGGAACATCTCCACCACGCTTTCGTTGAACCGGAAATTGCGGACCGCCCCCGTCACCCTTCCCCCCTCGATGGCGAAGAGGCCGTCCCGGGTCATCCCCGTGACCGTCACGGACTTCGGATCGACCACGTTCGTGTACCAGACCCGGGTGACGAGGAGACCCCGCTCGACGCCGGAGATCAGCTCCTCCAGCGTGGCGTCCCCCCCCTCCAGCACCAGGTCCCGGGCGAACGGGCCCCACGTGTTCGGGTAGGGGAGGCCGTGCCCGGTGCTCTCGGTCCGGTCCTTGGCGGCGGTCCGCCGGTCGTAGACCGGGCTCCGCGCGACGCCCCGCTCGACGATCGTCACGCGACGGGTCGGCATGCCTTCCCCGTCGAACGGGGCCGCCTGGTGGAGCGGGTGGTAGGGATCGGCGTGGATGGTGATTCCCTCGCCGAGGAGCTGCGTCCCGAGCTTCCCCGCGAGGAAGCTCCGCCCTTCGTGGAGGGCCAGCGCCCCGAAGGAGGTGTCGTTCATCTCGAACAGGAGATCGCCGACGGCGGCCGGCTCGAGGATCACGTCGTAGGAGCCCGGCTCCCAGGTCCGCGGGTCGTGGGATCCGACGGCCTTCCCGACCGCGACCGCCGCGAGCGCCGCCGCGTCGATCTCCGCGACGGAGCCTCCGGTCCGCTCGGCCCATCCCGATTCCGTCCCGCGAAGGGCCGAGATGGAGAAGACCGCGGAGGTCTCGTCGTGATACGCGAAGAGCCCGCGGCTGTTCGCCATCGCGAGCGGCGCGATCTGCCCGTAGTCGCCGATGGTCCCGTGGCCCGTCTCGTAGATGCCGGCGCCCTCGAGGCCGGCCGCGCGCGTCTTCTCCAGCGCGCACGCGACCTCGCGCGCGCGATCCGCGGGGCCGAACCGCGCCGTCGCCTCGTCCACGGCGGCCACCTCCCGGTAGGTCTGCGGTTCCGGGAGCGGCAGCGCGTCCGGCGACTCGGGCGCGACGCGGGCCGCCTCCTCCGCGAGACGGAGGAGACGCTCGAGCCCGGCCCGACTCAGGTCGTTCCCCGTCGCGCGGCCCGAGCGCTTCCCCTGGAGCACGCGCACGGAGAGCTCGTGGCGGCGCTCCGAGACGTTCTGGGTGATCTCGTTGTTCGCGAAGCGCGTGAGGTGGTGCTCCCCGCCCCCGAGGATCGCCTCCACGTCGCGCGATCCGCCGATCTCGAGGAGCGCGTCGAGGACGGCCTTCGCCTCGTCCCTACGCATCGAGGCCCACCCCGACCCGGACCTTGCGGAAGCGGGCCGGCGCCGCGCCGTGCGTCATCTCGGCGACCTGGCCCGGCTGGCCCTTGCCGCAATTCATCACCGACCAGGGCCGCCACGCCTCGGGCCCGCAGACGAAGTCGCACGAATTCCAGAAGCGCGGCGTGATCCCCTGATAAGTTGGATTGCGGAGCATCCGGATCCGCTTCCCCTTCTTCACCTCCCACGCGATCTCGGTCGCGAACTGGAAGTTGTAGCGGAGCTGGTCGATCGACCAGGAGCGGTTCGTCTCCATGTAGATCGCGTGATCGGTATCGGCGAGCAGGTCCTCCAGCGATCCGCGGCCCGGCATGAGGCTCAGGTTCACCATCCGGATCATCGGCACGTGGTGCCACCCGTCGGCGCGCACGCAGCCGCGGCTTCGCGTCTCGCCGATCCGATGCGCGGTTTCACGCGAGGTCAGGTATCCCTCGAAGCGCCCCTCGTTCACGATCGGCCAGCGCTGGGCGGCGACGCCCTCGTCGTCGTAGCCGAACGTCGCGAGACCGTGCGGGAGCGTCGCGTCGGCCACCAGGGTCACGGCGGGCGATCCGTAGCGAAGCGCGCCGAGCTTGTCGGGCGTCAGGAACGAGGTCCCCGCGTAGTTCGCCTCCATGCCGAGCGCCCGGTCGAGCTCGGTCGGGTGGCCGCACGATTCGTGGATCTGCAGCGCGAGCTGGGAGCCCTCGAGGACGATGTCCATCTCCCCCGCCGGGCAGCGGTCCGCCGTGAGGAGCGCCACCGCCTCCTCCCCGATCCGCTCCGCGTTCTCCAGCCAGGGAATCTCGTCGATCAACTCGTAGCCGCGCGTGAGGAAGTACCCTTCCGATTGCGGGAACGTGCGCCGCTGGACCCCGTCGTCCGAGACGGCGAGCGCCACGAGGCCGCCCCCCGATCGGGTGATCGTCTGGTCGAGGTCGGCGCCCTCCGAGGAGAGGAACCGGGTCCGGACGCGCTTGAACGAGACGAAGGCGTCCGCCGTCGTCACGCCCTTCACGCGGCCCGTCGCCTCGGAGCATCGGACGAGGAGATCGAGCTTCCGCTCGAGCGGCACGGTGAACGGATCGACCGCGACGTCGCTGGAGTAGGAGCCGTGGTGCGCCGGCTCGGGCGCGAGGCGCACGCGCTCGCGCAGCACGCCGGCGCTCGCCTCGGCGATCGAGACCGCGCGCGCGGCGCAGGCGTCGGCGCCCTCCCGCGTCAGGTCGTCGGTGGCCGCGTAGCCCCAGCCGCCCCGGACCAGGACCCGCACGCCGAGCCCCGAGGAGTGGGTGCGCTCGAGGCCCCCGAGGGCCCCGTCCTTCACGTGGAGATCCTCGCGGTCGGTCTCGACGCCGCGGACGTCGGCCATCTCCGCCCCGCGCTGGACCGCGGTGTCCAGCGCGTGGCGGAGGATCTCGTTCACGTCCGGGAGTCTAGAAGAGGTGCTGAACGGAGAGCTGGAAGGAGTTGCCGTAGCCGATCTCGAGCGACGGATCGAGCGGCGTGTGGTGGAAGTGCTCGTGGGAGTAGGCGCCGTCGATCAGGAGCCCGAGCGCGTTCCAGCGATACGCGGCGCCCGCGGAGACGCGGATGCCCCGGTAGGGCGCGTTCCCGTCGCGGCGGTCCGGATCGTACCGGCGAAGCGCGACGCCCGCCCGGAGCGGCAGCCAGGGGCGCGGCTTGTACTCGGCGCCGAAGTGGTAGCTCACGTCGCCCATCGAGACGTCCGGGAGGCTGTTCGCGGACGTGCCGAACCCGCTCTCCTCGGCCCAATCGGCCCTCTGCTCCCGGGCCAGTTGCAGCTCCACGGCGACCGCGCCGGCGTTCTCGGCGAAGTCGACGGAGAATCCGCCCGCGGTGCGGTATCCGAGCCTGCGGACGTCGAGCGGCAGCATTGGCGAGAGCACGCCGGGGAGCGGGCGCGTCCACTGGTACTGGCGGTAGTACTTGTACTTCATCCCGACGTGGACCGGCGTGCCCGGCACGTCGAGCATCCACTGCCCCAGGCCTTCGTTGTGCCGCATCCCGGTGAGCGCCGTCGTCCACCGCTTCTTGAAGATGTAGTCCTGGTTCACCTCGGACGGATAGGGGTTCAGGAAGAACTGCGGCGCCCAGTTCACGCGCGCGATCTGCTCGCCGTCATAGGAGCGGTGCGCCCCACCGAAGACGCCGCGGAAGCCGCCCAGCCGCACGTGCGCGTGCGCGCCCCAGCTGATGAGGGGTCGCTCCAGGGCGTACTCGTCCTCGTTCAGCGGCGAGGAGCTGACGCCCGTGACCTTCGACCCGTAGCGGCCCGCGAAGACGCCGAGCTGCACCTTGTCCTTCATCCAGCGCGGGTGGAGGAGCAGCCCGCCCGCCAGGTCGGATCCGCCCGACTCGTGATCGAAGTCGTACTCGTCGTTCAGCACGCGGCGATCCTCGCGCTCCGACCGGTACCCCAGGCGCCCGCCCAGCGTCAGCCAGGAGCGGAAGCGGCGCGCGTAGGAGAGCGACGCGTACGGGGACGACACCCCCGCGCCGAGCGTGCGGTCGCCGGTCCGCGGGATGAAGTAGTCCGGGAGCGAGATGTCGAAGTCCCGGATGAAGCGGCTCCGGTCCTCGACGCTCCCCTGGTCGTGCCGGCTCGCGTCGAAGACGCCGTACCGGATCTCCGCCCCGAGCACCCACCGCCCGCTCCGCTGCCAGCCGAGGCGGGTCGCGGTGGTGCGGCTGACGGCGCTGTGCGACTTGCCGTAGAAGCCGTCGAAGTAGTCCTCGTAGTTGGAGGCGTGCTCCACCCAGGAGGTGTCGCGAACGGTCAGGAAGCCGGCCGGGTTCGTGCCGATGCCATACGGGGAGATCGGGTTTCGATCGTCCTCCACGGCGGCTTCGAGGTTCCCCATCGCCTGGACGCGGGCGCCGCGCCAGGTTCCGTACGGGTCGAGCGGAGTGTCGTAGGACCACGCTTGCGCCACTTGGGCGTTCGCGCGCGGCGCGTCGAACGAGACGAACGCCGCGACCGTGACGACGGCGGTCAGGAGGAGCGCGAATCCCGTCCGGTGCCGCCGGACGGCGTCGGGAGCGACCGTGTGCGTCGGCTTCATAGGAGGATCAGTTCCTCGGCTGGAGATAGAGGGGGAGCAGATCGGTGCGGCTGTACTGGTCCTTCGTGGCGTTGTAGAACGTGAAGCGGACCAGATAGCGCCGCCCCTCCTGGAGCTGGATGTCGTCGGGCCGCGGCGGCTGCGGCGTTCCGAGGATGTCGGGCGGGCGCGTGATCAGCTCGCGACGGAACTCCAGGGACCACTTGCCGTCCAGCCATCCCCCCGCGTCACGACATCGGACTGACTTTCGGTAGGAAGTTGGATGGTGACCGACGGAAGGTAATCGCCCGGGTTCCAGGTCTTGTCGCGGAGCGAGGCGTCGTCCAGGCGCACCGGGTTCAGCGTGTCGCACGGAGCGAGCTGGCTCGCCACCTGTTTCCAGATGACGTAGGCGCTCGGCTTGCCGCGATTCAGGCGGACGTCGCGCGTCGCTTTGTCGTGCTTGAGTCTGGGCGCCTCGGTGCCTGGGCGGATGTTCGGCTCGCTCGGAAGGAGACCCGTGTCGAGGACCCAGCCCGATCCCGTGTTGTAGTACTCCTCCGCGGCGCCTCCGAGCGGATGCGTCGCGGCCCCGCGCGTCTCGTCGTCTTCCGCCCCGAGATACTCGGTCGGATTCACCGGGACGGCCGGATCGGTCGTGCCGGCGCCCCAGCGGAACGCGTCCGCGGGGAATCCCCCCACGGAGTCGCCGTAGAGCTCGATGAAGACCTGGTCCTCGTGCGCGTCGCCCCGCCGCCAGTTCGCCGGGTCGACGATGCGGTCGTCGTTGTTGCAGTCGATGCTCGTGATGCCGTCTTCGTCGCCGGTGTCGAGCGTGGTCAGGAGCGGCGCCTCGAGCCGGCTTTCGGAGCGGTCGGGCCACTGGACCATGAAGTAGATCCCGCGCGGCCCGCCGGTCTGGGCGTCAAACGTCCAGAGCGATCGGATGAGGACGAAGTAGCTCCCTCCGTCGCCTCGGGCGATGGCGAAGACGGGATCGCCGGTGCCGTTCCACTCGATGTCGGTGGGGCGCCCGTCGATCAGCAGCTCGCGCGCCTCACGCTGCGGCGAGGTCTCGTAATTCTCGGAGAAGGGCGGCGCGTTCAAGGCGATGGGAAGGCCCGGTTCGGTCGGGTTCCGCTCGCCGCAGGAAAGGGCGCCGGTCAAAAGGAGGGCAAAAAGAGTCCCTGAACGTACGGCATCGAGACGGGGCATGTATGTTCCTCGGATCAATTCGAACCGTGGGGGGGAACCGCGCGAAGGGTACGGAGCCACCGGAAACCTGTCAAGGGAAATGCCTTCGGGGCGTGGCGCACGGGACTGTCAACGAACCAGGACGAGGCGTCGGGCCGCCCGTTCCTCGCCCGCCTCGACGGTGGCGAAGTAGACGCCGTTCGGAGCCGGCCGGCCGCCCGAAAGCCTCCCGTCCCAAGTCCATGTGAGTGGCCGCGCGGCCGCGACCCGCCATTCGCGAACGAGCGAGCCGGAGGCCGACCAGACCCGCACCGTCGCCGCCCGCGCGGGACCGCCCTCGAGCGTGAAGCGGACCGAGCCTCGGGCCGGAACCGGACCGGCGGCCAGCCGGAGCGGAGCGGCGGGCGCGCTCGCGGGGGGATCGATCGATCCCGTCGATCCCGAGATCGTGACGGCCGTCGCCGGGATGAACTTCACCGCCTTGCCGTTTCGATTGCGCGCGTTCCACTCGATCGAGTGATTGCCGATCGGAAGCGGATCGAGGACGACCTCGAAGCGCTCCTCTCCCGAGTCGAAGATCCCGTCGAGAGGCGGAATGGACGTCCACGCGCCTCCGTCCACGCGATAGAAGGCCGAGTCGACCACCGAGACCGAGATCGAGTCGCCGCTGTAGAAGCGATAGGGATTGCGGTTCGGCCACGCCGTCTCGCCCGCCTTGCCGCGCAGGACGAGCGGGCTCCCCGCCCCGGTCCGGTACCGCGTGGAGTCGGGAAGCATGCTCGGATGCGTCTCGAAGAGGTCGAACACCGCGTTCTGGTCGAGATCGACCCATCCGACCTGCTGCCGTGTGAACGAGCACGTGTCGTCCGGGTAGTTCCCCCGCATGAGGCAACGGGCGTCCACCAGGCAATAACCCGGGAACGGAATCGAGGAATTCCAGTTCGGGCGCTCGAAGTACCCCGTCGTGAGGGTGCACGACCACCAGGCGTTCACGGCCGGGTACTCGTCGAGCGCCCAGAAGAGATGCGCCAGCTCGTGCCCCATGTAGTAGTCGAGCGTGGCGCTCGTCGTGCGCGCGTTGTTCACCGGGATCACGAACCAGGGACCGCCGAGATTGGCGTGCGCGATCAGTCCGTCCGGGAAGGTGCCCGTCGAGCTGGAATCGTTCTGGACCGCCATGACGAGCCCGCCCCAGTGCGCGCCGAGCCGGCCGCGGAGCGCGTTCGCGAACTCGGTCCCCATGGCGGTCGCGTCGCCGCGATAGCCGACGAGCTGCCGCAGGACGTCTTCGATCCAGAGCTCCTCCTGCGAGACGGGGCGCGAGATCGGCTCGTACCGCGTCGGGATGGAGGGGTGGATCTCCAGGTGATAGGAGAGCGGGATTCCCTGCGACGCGGCCAGCGCGCTCCACTTGAAGAACCCCCGCACGGCCGAGCGGATCACCGAATCGCGGAGCGCGGGTGTCCAGTCGTAGAGACTCGGATCGAGCGAGCCGTCGCTCTCCGGGAAGAGAATCCCGATCGCGACGCGGCCCACCATGAACTCGCTGAGATCCTCCCAACGCGTGCCGTAGAAGAGCCCGGTGGGGAGCGCCCCCGCCGTCGATCCGTCCGCCGCGCGGTTCGCCGCCGACCGGCTCGCGGCGCGTCGCGGCGCGAGCGCGTCCGCGCGTCCCCCGAACGGATCGGCGGGGCTCTCGGCCGCGGCCGCTCCACCGTCGAGAGCCGTCGCGCCGTGCGCTTCCGCCCGCTCCGGGCCGCCCGCGGCGCCCGGCTCGGTCTCCGGCGCGATCGCGAGCGGTCGATCGACGAATCCGGCCGGGAGCGCGCCGTGCCGCGGCGCGAGCCGCACGACGTGCAGCGAGGGTGGAATGGAGACGGCTGGGACGTATCCGGCCGCCCGTAGGATCCGCTCCGCGCTCTCGGCGTCCAGCCCGTCCGGGCTCACGACGAGACGGGCCGGCGCCGGGAGCGCCATGGAGGCGAGCGCGGCGCGCCACGCCGCGGACGGAGCCGGAGCCGGAGCCGGCGCGGGCGACGCCGAAGCCGCTCCCGTCGCCGCCAGCGCCGGAACGGCGAGGGCGAGCGCCGCGAGGAGCGTCGCGATCCTACCGGAGCCGCACGACGCGAAGCGCATGGCGCTCCCCTCCCCCCTGGATGTCGAACCAGTAGACGCCGCTCGCGACCTTTCGTCCCCGATCGTCGCGACCGTCCCAGCCGAGCGTGGTGGCGGTCGAGGCGGCGGGCCCGTCGAGCAGCCGCCGGACCGGCCGCCCGCGCGCGTCGCGCACCGTGACACGAAGATGGGCCGCGGCCCGCGCCGAGAGCTGAACCGGAACGCCGAGCCCCGCGAGGAACGGGTTCGGTCTCGGGAGCCCCACGCGAATCGCGGCGGGAGGCGATCCCTCCGGTTCATCCGTAGGACCCTCCGTGGGGTCGGGGGTCGGCTCGGGCCGCGGCTCGGACGCCGCCGTCGTCGCGAAGGGAATCACGCGGCCCAGGATGTCGGTCCCGCTCGAGGTGGAACGCGAATCGGTCCAGACCGCGAGGACGTTTCCGGCGCCGTCGAGACCCGCCGTCGGATCGAGCTGATCGGTGACGAGGAGGTCTTGGTCCATGCGAACGGCGGCGCCGATCGGAACGAGGCCGTCCCGCACTCGCTGCAACCAGATCCCCCAATCGCCGGAGGGACGCGCGGCCCAGACGACCGCGCTCGCGTCGAGCCCCGATGCCACGCTCGGCGACGCGTGCGCCACCGCGACGCCGGGGGTCCCGAGGAGGATCGGCGCCGAGAGCGGCGTCGCCCCCGTCCCGCCCGGCTCGAAGGCCTGGAAGTAGACCTGCCCGAGTCCCGACGCGCCGTCCCCCAGCCAGACGACCTCGACCCGGCCGGCGGGCGTCACGCCGACGCTCGGTCCGATCTTCGCGCCGGGCGCTCCGTCGCCCACCGACACCGCCGGACCCGCGGCGACGAGATCGGAGTCGAGCGCGGCGAGCCAGAGCCTCTGCTCCGCCGTCGCGCCCTCCGCGAAGACCAGCCAGTAGCCGCCGCCGGGCGCGCCCGTCAGCGCGAGTGCGTAGACGGGATCGACCGGATCGGCGAGGAGGACCGCGTGATTGACGCCGATCCGGGCGCCGGCGAGATCGAGCCGCTGGCCGTAGAGCCGCACGGCGGCGTCGCGCGTGTCGATCCAGACGGCGCCGAAGCCGTCCGCCGCGGCCGCGACCGCCGGCGACGACTGAGCGCTCGGCAGGAGGTCGCTGATCCAGAAACTCGACGCGACGCCCTCCCCCAGCGACGGGAGGAGGAACCCTCGGATCTCGCCGGCGTCGAACGATCGCGTGACCTGCGCCGCCGCCAGGGCCACGCCCGTCGGACCGACCGTGCTCGACGCCGCCAGGGGCCGGTCGGCGAAGTTGTCGTCCCAGAGGAGTTGATTCGGCCCGTCGCGCGCGCCCGCCGAGGTGATCCACTGCGCGTAGAGATCGCTCCCGGATCCGCGGAGATCGAGCCACGTCGCGAGGTAGCGGCCGCGGCCGTCGCCGAGCCGCGGCCGCCTCTGGTCGAACGGCGCCGCGTCGTCGTTCAACTGGGCGTCGGCGCCGCGCGCCGTGCCGTCCGGGAGAATGGGAAGCGCGTAGATGTCGGAGGAGCCGCGGCGGAGATCCTCCCAGACGACCACGGCCGCCTCGAACCCGTCCCAGGCCGACGCCGGATTCCCTTGGCGGCCGCTCGTGACGACGTTCACGCGGAAGTTCGCGCCGGCGGGGTTCGCCGTCCAGGGGACGAGCGCCCCCTCCACGTTCGAGTCGAGCCCCAGACCGCCGCGGAAGTCCTCCCAGAAGACCATCGCGCCGCCCGCGCCGTCGCAGGAGCGGACGAAGCGCTGGTCGGCGCTGCCGGCGTCGTCGTTCACGCGCACGTTCACGCCGAGCGGCGTTCCGTCCGGCCCGTAGCGCTGGGCCCAGACGTCCCCCGGATCGCCGGAGCGGCGGCGATCGATCCAGGCGACGACGAACCCGTCGGCGGAGGCCGAGACGGTCGCCGTCCCCGCGCTCTGGGCGCCCGTCGCGTCGTTCACCTTGAAGTTCTCTCCGATCGGAACGCCGGCCGCGTCGAGCCATTGCCCGTAGATGTCGAACGTCGCGCCGAGCGTGGCGCCGTTTCGCCCGTCCGTCCAGACGACCAGCGCCCGGCCGTCGGGCGCCGCCGCGGCGGCGGGATCGCCTTGCGAACTGCCGCCCGGCACGGGGTCGTTCGAGAGGCGGACGTTGGCGCCGATCGGCGCGCCGTACGCCGTCCGGTACGAGCCGAAGATCTCCCCCAGCCCGTCGCGGCCGTCGCCCCAGACGACGAGGTAGCGGTCCCCTTGCACCGGCGTCACGCGGGGCGCGAACTGGTCCTCGCTGCTCACGTCGTCGCTGATGCGGAGGTTGGGCGAGACCGGAATGCCGAGCGTGTCGAGGGCGACGCCGAAGATGTCGCGGTCGCCGAGGCGGGAGTCGACCCAGGCGCAGAAGAAGGTGCCCGCGGGGCTCGCGGCGATGTCGGGGTTCGCCTGCGTCTGCCCGGCGGGACCGTCGCTGATCCGACGGTTGATGGAGGTGCCGATCGCGAAGGCGTTCCGGATCGTGAGGGTGAAGATGTCGTAGTCCTCGAACGATCCGGTCCCGTTCCGACCGTCCTGCCAGGCGACGACGAGCGTTCCCGTGGCGCCGCGCGCGACGACCGGCTCCCACTGGTTCCGGTGCACGCGATCGTCGTTCAGGAGGAATTCGTCCTGGGCCCGCGCGACCGGGGCGAGCGCCGTCAGAACGCCGGCGAACGCCCAGAGCGTCGCGCGGACGAGGCGGAAGGCGAGGCGGGAACGCCTCGCGGATGCGCCGGGCACTCCAGTCAAGGACGACGACCTCATCCGGCGTGGCGCGAGGCGGCGGCGCTCAGAAGGTCAGCGCGGGGATCGTCACCTCGGGATGTCGCGCGAGCACTTCGGAGACTTCGCGCGCGATCGACTCCAGCCGTTCCCGGCTCTTCGCTTCGAACCGGAGGACCAGGACCGGCTGCGTGTTGGAGGCGCGGATGAGCCCCCATCCATCGCCGAACTGGACTCGGACGCCGTCCACGTCCACCACGTCGTACCGCGCGCGGAAATGCTCCCGCACGGAATCGACGATAGCAAACTTCGCGGCGTCGGCGCAATCGAACCGAAGCTCGGGGGTGGAGACGTACTTCGACTGGGGCAGCGCGTCCACCATGCCCGAGAGCGGCCGGGCGTCGGCCGCGACCAGGCGGAGCAGGCGGCCGGCCCCGTAGAGCGCGTCGTCGTAGCCGGGGAACTCGTCGGCGAAGAACATGTGGCCCGACATCTCGCCGCCGAGGGGCGCCTTCGTCTCGCGCATCTTCGCCTTGATGAGGGAATGCCCCGCCTTCCACATCACGGGCTTCCCTCCCTTCGCCGCGATCCACTCCACGAGACCCTGGGAACACTTCACCTCGAAGATGATCGGACTCCCCGGACGGCGCTCGAGGACGTCCGCGGCGTAGAGCGCGAGGACCTGGTCGCCGAAGAGGAGCCGCCCCTTCTCGTCCACGGCGCCGACGCGGTCGGCGTCGCCGTCGAATCCGATGCCGACGTCGGCGCCCGTCTCCTTCACGCGCGCCATGAGGGACGCCATCAGCTTCGGCACGGTCGGATCGGGCAGGTGGTTCGGGAAGCGCCCGTCGGGCTCGGCGAAGATCGCGTCCACCTCGCAGCCGATGGCGCGGAGGAACTTCGGCCCCAGGATGCTCGCGGCTCCGTTCCCCGGATCGACGACCACCTTCAGCGGCCGCTTCAGGACGATGCGGGACGTCAGGTCGGCCAGGTACGCGTCGTCCACCGACGCGCTCTCGCGGCGGCCGCGCGCCGCCAGGACCCCGGCGCTCTTCGCGCGCCCGTGGAGCTCCTGGATCTCCGGACCGTGGAGGGACGAGACGCCCTCGGAGAGCTTCAGCCCGTTGTACTCGATCGGATTGTGGCTCCCGGTCACCATGACGCCCGCGTCGGCCTTCAGCGTGAGCACGGCGAAGTAGAGGGCCGGCGTCGGCACCTCCCCGACGTCCACCACCTGCATGCCCTGGTCGAGGAGCCCCTCGATCATCGCCGCGGCGATCCGCGGTGACGAGAGGCGAACGTCGCGCCCCACGGCGACGCGCGGTTTCCCGCGCTCGCGCATCCGCTCGCCGAAGCCGCGACCGATGGCGCGGACGACCTCGTCGGTCAGGTCGGTGTCGGCGATGCCGCGGATGTCGTACTCGCGAAAGATGGCGGGGTTCACGCTGGCTCCTTTCGGCGCAGGTAGGCGTCGATGAACGGCTGGATCGCTCCGTCCATGACGGCCTGCACGTCGGTCACGACGACGTCGGTTCGGTGGTCCTTCACTTGGGTGTACGGCTGGAAGACGTACGACCGGATCTGATTCCCCCAGGAGATGTCCTTCTTGCCGCCCCCGATGGACGCTCGCTTCTCCCGGTCCTCCTCGAGGCGCTGCGCGTAGAGGCGCGCCAGGAGCACCTTCATCGCGGCGTCGCGATTGCGGTGCTGCGACCGCTCGTTCTGGCACTGGACGACCAGCCCGCTCGGCAGGTGCGTGATCCGGACGGCCGATTCGGTCTTGTTCACGTGCTGCCCGCCCGCGCCTCCGGCGCGATACGTGTCGATCCGGAGATCCGCCTCCTTCACTTCGATCGGCACGTCCTCGCCCACCTGGGGGTAGACGAAGACTGAAGCGAACGAGGTGTGGCGGCGCTTCTGCGCGTCGAACGGCGAGATCCGGACGAGGCGGTGGATCCCGTGCTCGGCCTTCAGGAATCCGTACGCGTACTCCCCGTCGACTTGGATCGTGGCGTCCTTGATCCCCGCCTCCTCGCCCGGCTGCAGGTCCAGAACGCCGACGCTGAAGCCGTTCCGCTCCGCGTAGCGGACGTACATCCGGTAGAGCATCTGGGCCCAGTCCTGGGACTCGGTTCCGCCGGCGCCGGGGTGGATGGTGACGATGGCGCCGTGCGCGTCGCTCTCCTCGGAGAGGAGACTCTTCAGCTCCAGCTGGTGGATCCGCGGGAGGAGCCGGCTCGACTGCTGCTCCAGATCCCGAGCCAGCGACTCGTCCGGCTCGGCCTCCAGGAGCTCCACGATGCCGCGGGCGTCGGTCACTTCCCGGTCCAGGGCCCGGAAGGTGTCGAGCACCCGCTTCAGAGACTTCAGCTCGACGAGGAGCTTCTGCGCCGCCTCGGGATCGTTCCAGAAATCGGGCGCCGCCATCCGCTCCTCGAGTTCGGCGACGCGAACTTCCTTCTGAGCGACGTCAAAGATAGCTCCGGAGTTGTGCCAGGATTTCGCGCCCCTCCTCGAGCTGCTTGTTCGTCGCCGTCAGATCCACGCCTTCCTCCTCGATTCCGTTCGAGGTCGCGCGGGAGCGCGACCAATCGCGTGCGGGTCGCCGCCCCTCAGCGGAGCGCGGCGATTTCCCGCCAGACTTCCTCGGCCGCCCGCCGAAGCTCGGCGGAGCCGCCGTCGTTCTGAAGGACCCAATGACGTTTCGCGTTCCGGACCGGCGGGAGACGCTGCCCGAGGATTCGCGCCAGCGCCTCCGCCTCGGCGTAGCCCCGCGACGCGCGGAGCCGCTCCAGACGCCGCTCCTCCGCGGCCCGGACCTCCACGACGCCGTCCAGCTCGGGCTCGAGGCCCCACGTCGTGAGCATCGCCGCGTCGAGCACGACGACCCCCGGCGGCGCCTCTTCGAGCGCCGCGCGAACCCTGGCCCGCAACCTAGGCTGGACCAACGCGTTCAGGCGGTCCATGGCGGCCGGCTCCGCGAAGACGACCGGCCCGAGCCTCGCCCGGTCGATGCCCCCCGACGCGTCCACGATTCGGGGTCCGAACTCGGCTCTGAGCCCCGCGACGATCTCCGGTTCCTCGAGGACGCTCCATCCGAGCGCGTCGCCCTCCACGAGCGCGGCGCCCCACTCCCGAAACCACTTGGAGACGGTCGACTTGCCCGAGGCCATGGCGCCGAAGACTCCGATCCGCGGCATCCGCCCACCCTATCGGCCGCGGACGGCGCCCGTCAAGGCTCCCGCCCGCGCGCGGGCGTCACGCGTGGGCTTCGGCCCAGGAGCGGCCGCGCCCCTGGTGGACGACCAGGGGGACGCGAAGCGGGAGCGCGTGCTCCATCGTCTCGGTCACCAGCGCCGCGACCGCGTCGACCTCCGACTCGTTGCTCTCGAAGAGGAGCTCGTCGTGCACCTGGAGGATCATGCGCGACCGGAAGCCGCGCGCCGCGAGGAGCGCGTCGATCTTCACCATGGCGACCTTGATGAGGTCGGCGGCCGAGCCTTGAATGGGCGAATTGATGGCGGCCCGCTCCGCCTCGCCGCGGCGCCCGTCGTGCGGATCGCGGAGCCCCGGCAGGGGGCGGCGCCGGTGGAGGATCGTCTCGGCGTAGCCACGCTCGCGCGCCCCCGCGAGCATCTGCTCCAGATAGGCGGCCACGCCGGCGTGGGTCTTCTTGTACTCGTCGATGAAGGCCGTCGCGAGGGCGCGGGAGAGCGACAGCTCGCGCGCGAGCCGCGCCGCGCCCATGCCGTAGAGGATCCCGAAGTTCACCGTCTTCGCCTGGGCGCGCTGCGCCGGCGTCACGTCCTCCGGCCCGACGCCGAAGAGGCGCGCCGCGGTCGCCCGGTGGACGTCCGATCCGAGCCGGAAGGCCTCCGAGAGGACCGGGTCGTGCGAGAAGTGGGCGAGGAGGCGAAGCTCGATCTGCGAGTAGTCGAACGAGGCGAGGAGCCCCCGCTCCCCCTCGGCCACGAAGGCCTTTCGGATCGCGCGCCCCTCCTCCGAGCGGATCGGGATGTTCTGGAGCGACGGATCGCTCGCGCTCAGGCGCCCGGTGGAGGCGATGGTCTGGTGGAACGTGGCGTGGACGCGGCCCGTCTCGGGATGGACGAGCTTCGGCAGCGCGTCCACGTACGACGACTTCAGCTTCTGCGCCTGGCGGTACTCGAGGAGGAGCCGGGGAATCGGGTGGAGCGACGAGAGCGCTTCCAGGACCTCCTCGTCGGTCGAGTAGCCGTCCTTCGTCCGCTTCCCCTTCGGCAGCTTCAGCCGCTCGAAGAGGACCTCCGCGACCTGGCGCGTCGACTTCACGTTGAAGGGAACGCCGGCCGACTCCTGGATCGCCTGCTCCAGGCGGACCATCGTCTCGCCGAGCGAGCGCGACATCTCCTCGAGCGCGGCCGTATCGACCTTCACGCCGGCCCGCTCCATCCGCACGAGGACGCCCACGAGCGGAACCTCCACCTCCCGGTAGAGGGCGAGCGCGCCCGCCGCCTCGAGCTCCCGCTCGAGGATCGGCGAAAGGCGGAGCACGGCGTCGGCGTCCTCGCAGCAGTAGACGCCCACGCGCTCGACCGGGAGCTGGGCCATCGTCTTCTGGTCGCGGCCCCGCGGGCCGATGAGCGACTCGGTCGGGATCTTCTCGATCCCGAGCCGCGAGAGCGAGAGCGCGTCCAGGTTCTTCGGCCGGTCGGGCTCGACGAGATACGCCGCGACCATCGTGTCCCCCGCGATCTCGCGGACGGGAACGCCGAAGCGGTGGAGGACGTGCCAGTCGTACTTCGCGTTCTGCGCGACGAAGCGCTTCCCCGGATCGTCGAACGCGGGGCGGAGCGCCGCGCGCACCGCGTCGGGATCGAGGTTCGGCCCCGCGTCGTGGCCGATCGGGAGGTAATAGGCCTCCCCTTCGGCGAGGGCGACTCCGATGCCCACGAGCCCGGCCCGCTGCGGATCGAGCCCGGTCGTCTCGGTGTCGAACGCGATCGGACCGCGCGCGGCCGCGAGGGCCGCGGCGAACGAAGCGAGGCCCGCGACGTCGGTCACCATCTCGTACCGCCCGAGGGGGGCGCGCTCCGGGCTCGGAGCGCCCTTCGGCGCGGCGGAGGCGGCGGCGGCGGCCGGAAAGAGATCGCCGGTCGCGCCGGCGGGCGCTCCGGCCGACCCGGCACTCGCGAGGGCTCCCTCCGCCTGCGCGTCGGCCTGGGCGGCCGCCTGCGCGGCCGCCGCCTCCGCCACGAAGCGCTTGTGGTGCGTGTGGAGCTCCAACGCTTTCAGGAACGCGAGGAGGGCCTCGTACGCGACCGGCTCCCGGCGAAGCTCCCACCAGTGGCGCTCCAGCGGAATGTCGGCGCGGATCGTCGCGAGCGTGCGGCTGAGCCGCGCGCGATCCTCGTTCTGGCGGAGCTTCTCGCGGAGCGACGCCCGCTCCACCGCTTCGAGGGACGCGTAGAGCGCCTCCATCGTCCGGAACTTCTGGATCAGCTGCGCCGCGGTCTTCTCGCCGACTCCGGGAACGCCGGGGACGTTGTCCGACGCGTCCCCCATCAAGGCGAGAAGGTCGATCATCCCCTCGGGATCGACGCCGAAGCGCTCGCGCACGCCCGCCCGGTCGACGACCGCCAGCTCGGCGCCGCGCCCGCGGGGGGTGAGGAGGAGGATCCGGTCCGAGACCAGCTGATAGAAATCCTTGTCGCTCGTCACGATCCAGGCCGCCGCGCCGTCCCGCTCGGCCTCTTTCGCCAGCGCGCCGATCAGATCGTCGGCCTCGACACCTTCCTGTTCCACGATCGGCAGGCCGAGGAGCCGCAGCAGCTCCCGGACGCGTGGGATCTGCGCCGCCAGTTCCTCCGGCATGGGGGGCCGATGCGCCTTGTACTCGGCGTACTGGCGATGGCGGAAGGTCGGCGCGGCGGTGTCGAAGACGACGGCCACGCGGTCGGGGCGGCGCTGCTCCAGGACGGGCAGGAGCGTTTGCAGCACTCCGAACGTGGCGCTTGTGATCTCTCCCGCCTTGTTCCGGAGCGGGTTCCGAATGAAGGCGAAGTGGGCCCGATAGAGGAGCGCCGAGCCGTCGACGAGGAGGAGCGAGGCTCCCTTACCCGCGCGATCCGTAGAGTCCATGACGGCCGATGTAGGCCAGCACCGAGTCGGGCACCCAGTAGCGGACGGAACGGCCGCGGCGGATGCGGCGGCGGATCTCGGAAGCCTCGATGCCGATTCGCGGCGGCTTCAGGAAGACGACCCGGCGGCGCGTGGCGGGATCGAGGCTCGGCCGCTCCCCTTCGCCGCGCGGCGCCACCACGAGCCGAGCCAGGGCGAGGATCCGGTCGGGCTCGCGCCAGGTCCGGAAGTCCTCCAGGCTGTCCTGTCCCATCAGGAAGTAGAGCTCGGAGCGGTCGGAAGCGGCGAGCCGCTCCAGCGTGTGGACGGTGAAGGTGATCCCCGGGCGCTCGGTTTCGAGGCCCGAGACGGCGAAGCGGGCATTCCCCCGGATCGCGAGGCGGAGCATGGCGAGCCGGTGCTCGACGGGCGTGATCCGCCGCTCCCGCTTGTGCGCGGGTCGCCCCGTCGGAAGGAAGAGGATCTGCTCGAGACCGAGCCGCTCCACGGCCTCCTGGGCCATGATCAGGTGTCCCGCGTGCACGGGATCGAACGTGCCGCCGAAGATGCCCAGCCGGCGCTTCGCGGGACGTCGACTCACCGGGCGGCGCTCCCGCCCTCCAGCTCGCGGCGGCGTTCCTCGATCTTCCGCTTCGTCTCCTCGCCGGCGACCGGGAGCGGCGCCGCGCGCAGCGCTTCCAGCGCCTCGTTCCGCTTGCCGCGCTTCAGGAGCGCCTCGGCGAGCACCAGCGACGCTTCCGCCGCCCAGCGGGAGTCGGGATACTCCGTCACCACGGAGCGGAGGTAGAGCTCGGCCGAGTCGAACTCGCGCAGGCGGAGGTAGAGCCGACCGTTCCGAAAGCGCTTCTCCGCCAGCCGGTCGCGCAAGGCCTGCACGCGCGCGCGCGCCTCGCCGGCGCGGGCGTGATCGGGATAGAGCTCGAGGAACTCGCGGTAGCGTCCCAGCGCCCGGTCGGTCTCCGTCTGGTCGAGGAGCGCGGCGTGGGACTGGAGATCGTCGCAGCGCGCCAGGAGAAAGCGCGCGTCGGGCTCGTGGATGGAGCCCGGGAAGTCGCGCAACAGGCGGTCCAGGTGCCCCGACGCGAGGGCGTAGTCTTTCATCCGGAAGTAGCCGTCCCCGAGATAGTAGAGCGCGTCGTCGGTCCGCTCCGTGCCCGGATAGGCCTCGACGAACGCCTTCAGGTCGAGCACCGCGTCGCTCCAGTTCTCCTGGTCGTACGCGCGCTTCCCGCGCTCGTAGTCCGCGACGCCGCCGGCTTGTTCCTTGATGGTGCCGCCGCATCCCGCGAGGAGCACGATGGCGGCGAGGGCCGCCGCCCGCTGGCGAAGGGTCATCGCAGCCGCGCGTCCTCCGCCGCGTGCTCCTCCCGGTCGAGGAGCTCCACGTAGGCCCGCGCCCGGACGTGGTCGGGCTGCTCGCGGAGGCAGCGTTCCCATTCCTCGCGCGCCCGGTGCTTCCGCCCCGAGCGGTAATGGACCACGCCCAGGGTCACGCGCGCGTCCACGTAGCGGGGATTCTGCGCCAGCGCCGCCGACAGCTCGGCTTCCGCGTCGTCGGCGAGGCCCATCTCGACGTAGACCGCGCCCAACCGGTTCTTGATGTCGAGGAACTGGGGGGCGACCTTCAGGGCCTTGCGGTACTCCTGGGCGGCGTCCACGTGGAGTCCCAGGTTCCGGTACGTGTCGCCGAGGAGCACGTGCGATTCGGCCAGGTAGGAGCGGACGTCGGGCGAGAGGTTCCCGTGATCCGGGTCGCGGGGCTGCTCGGCGCGGAACTCGTGGAGCGCCTCCTCGTACCGACCGAGGTCGTTGTACACGATCGCCAGGTTCATGCGCGCTTCCACGTAGTGCGGGTTCAGCTGCAGCGCCCGCTGGAAGGACGCGACCGCGCGCTCCCGCGCGCCCGTCATCCCGAGCGCGAGCCCCAGGAGGTGATGCAGGTCGGCGAAGTCGGGCGCGAGCGCCACGGCCTCCTCCAGCTCCCGGACCGCCTCGTCGTAGCGTCCCCGCTCGAAGGCGTCGCGACCCAGCACCCAGCGCTGGCGAGCCGCCAAAGTCATGCCCATCCGGTAGTCCCCCCTCCTGGGAGCCGAGCGAAGTCCGTTCTCACGTCCGGTTCGAGTAGAAGAGAACCACGAGTCCGATCACGACGCCCGCGACGATCGCGGGCTCCAGGAAGCGGAGGCCGGTGCGCGGCGGAAGCTCGGGCCGGAAGAGGCCGGTCCCCGAGGCGGCGACCGCCACGACGTCGCGCGGACGCACGAGATCGGTCGCCCGATCGGCGCCGGTGCGCGCCCAGACCACCTCGCCGGTCGCGGCGTCGAGCAGGCGCGACTGGATCTGCACGGCCACGAGCCGCTCGTACCCCTTCGTGCCGAACGGGAAACGGCCGAGGCGCCGGAGATAGGTCACCGTCTTCGCCTCCACGCGCGCTTCGAGCCGGAGCGACGCCCCGGATCCCGCGCCCGGCTCGGGCGCGGCGGCCTGGAGCGGCTCCCCGGTCACCGAGTCGAACGCCGCCATGGCGGGAGGCGCCGGCTTCAAAGGAGCGACCCGGACCGCGATCCCGTCCCGCTTCAAGCGCGTCAAGAGCCTCTGCTCGAGCAGCCCGAGCGTATCCCCCGCCAGCGGGATCGCCAGCTCCAGCGACCGGCCGGCCGGAATGGCGCCGGGCGGGAGGAGCTGGTCCACGACGCGCGCCGCCACCGAGTCGAACATCGCCGCGTGCGTCGGCGCCGGCGTGTCCGCCGCGCGGACCGGCGACGCCGCGCCGAACGCGGCGGCCATCAGGATCGCCACCATCACCCTCGCGCGCTTCACGCGACCACCTCCCCTTCCAAGTCGTATCGGCGGGCCTTCGTGATCCGGACCCGGGCCATGGCGCCGGAGCGCAGCGACACCGCGCCGCCGGCACGAACGTGCGTCACGCCGTCCACCTCGTATCCCTGCTGCGCCACGCGGCCGACCCAGCGCCCGCTCCCGGCGCCCGGACCGTTCCCCGCGCCCGCGGCGCCGGCGGGCCCGTCGATGAGGACGTCCGTCGTCCGGCCGATCCAGCGGCTCCAGACGCGCGTGGCGACCTCGCGCTGCGCGTCCATCAGGCGCCGGCGCCGCTCCACCTTCACCCGCTCGGGGACCTGGTCCTTCATCCGCGCGGCCGGCGTCCCGTCCTCGCGCGAGTAGGCGAAACAGCCCACGTGGTCGAAGTCGGCGCGCCGCACCGACGCGAGCAGCTCCTCGAAGTCCTCCTCCGTTTCCCCGGGGAAGCCGACGATGAAGTGCGTCCGGATCGCCACCTCGGGAATCCGCTCGCGGAGCGTGGCGAAGAGGCGCTCCATGTCCGCGCGCTTCACCTCGCGCCGCATCCGGCGGAGCATCGGGTCGGTCAGGTGCTGGAGGGGGATGTCGACGTACTTGCAGACCTTTTCCTCCTCCTGGAACACCTGAATGAGCGATTCGCTCCAGGTCTTCGGGTGCGTGTAGTGGACGCGGATCCACGCGATGCCCTCCACGGCCGCGAGCGCCCGGAGGAGCTCGGGGAGCCGCGACGCGCCGTAGAGGTCCTCCCCGTACGACGTCGAGTCCTGCGCGATGAGGTGAAGCTCCTTCACGCCGGCGCCGGCGAGGCGGCGCGCCTCCTCGACGATCGACTCGAGCGAGCGGCTGCGGAGATCGCCCCGAAGCGCCGGAATGATGCAGAACGTGCAGCGGAAGTCGCACCCGTCGGCGATCCGGAGATACGCGAGATGGCGCGGCGTCGAGACGGCGCGGTGCGCGGCCAGATCGACGGCGGTGCCCGGCGGGCCCACCTCCACGATCGGCTCCGAGGTCCCGAGGCGCGCGCGATGCGCCACGCGGACGATCGCCTCCACCTGCCCCGTGCCCACGACCGCGTCGATCTCGGGGATCTCGCGGAGGAGGTCGCGCTGGTAGCGCTGCGCGAGGCATCCCGCGACCACGAGGCCCCGTAGCGATCCCTCGCGCTTCAGCGAGGCGAGCTCGAGGATCCGATCGATCGACTCCTTCTGCGAGGGGCCGATGAAGGCGCACGTGTTCACCACGGCGACGTCCGCGTCGGCGACGTTTCCGGTGAGCGTGAAGCCGCCACGCGCGAGGAGCCCCACCATGATCTCGGAATCGACGAGGTTCTTCGCGCAGCCGAGCGTGACGAGCGCGACCCGCGCGGTCGGAGCGGGCGCGCGCTTCGCGGCCGGCGGCAGGAGCGAGACGTCTTGGATCACGTTTCGGATCCGACGTGCGGGGCGCCCGAGCGCCGTTCCGCCAGCTCGTGCTCCGTGACGAGGACCTCGCGGCCCTTCGCGCCCTCGGACGGACCGACGATCCCGCGCTCCTCGAGGAGGTCGAGGAGGCGCGCCGCGCGCGAGTAGCCGACCTTCAGCCGGCGCTGCAGCATGGACGTGGACGCCTGCTGGTGGAGCACGACGAGGCGCATCGCCTCCTCGAAGAGATCGTCCTCCGCGTCGTCGTCGATCGCCTTCACCGTCTCCAGCACCGAGTCGTCCGGGACGGCGGGCACGCCCTGCTCCTTCAGGAACGAAACCACGCGCTCGATCTCCTCGCCGGAGACGTAGGCGCCGTGGATGCGGTAGGGCTCGGGCTTCCCCGCGGGCAGGTAGAGCGAGTCGCCGTGGCCGAGCAGGCTCTCCGCGCCGTTCATGTCGAGGATGCCGCGCGAGTCGGTGCGGCTCGCCACCTGGAAGGCGAGCCGCGACGGGAAGTTCGCCTTGATGAGCCCGGTGATGACGTCCACCGAGGGGCGCTGCGTCGCGAGCACGAGGTGGATGCCGACGGCGCGCGCCATCTGCGCCAGGCGGCCGATCGGCTCTTCGATCTCGGCGGGGAGGAGCGCCATGAGATCGGCCAGCTCGTCCACGATGACCACGAGATACGGGAGCTTCGCGTCCTCGTGGAGCGCCGGGTCGAGCGCGAGGCGGTTGTAGCCCTCGATGTGGCGGGCGCCGTGCTTCGCCAGGATCTGGTAGCGGCGCTCCATCTCCTTCACGCAGAAGCGGAGCGCCTGCGCCGCCTTCTTCGGGTCCGTCACGACCGGCATGCGGAGATGCGGGATCCCGTTGTAGGGCGTCAGCTCCAGCATCTTCGGATCGATCATGATGAACCGGAGCTCCGCCGGCGTGCGCCGCATGAGGAGGCTCATCACGAGCACGTTCACCGAGACGCTCTTCCCCGAGCCGGTGGCCCCGGCCACGAGGAGGTGCGGCATCCGCTCGAGCGCGGTGGTGAACGGGACGCCCGCCACGTCCTTCCCGAGCGCGATCGGGAGCGCGTCCTTCCCCTGCTGGAACGCCTGGGAGAGGACGATCTCGCGGAACGAGACGAGCTGC
This sequence comes from Acidobacteriota bacterium, assembly GCA_035470985.1. Taxonomy (GTDB): domain Bacteria; phylum Eisenbacteria; class RBG-16-71-46; order SZUA-252; family SZUA-252; genus SZUA-252. The sequence continues at coordinate 4,989 of DATIQI010000141.1, read as the reverse complement.
TTCACGCGATTCGGGATCTCGATCCCGACCGCGGCCTTTCCCGGAATGGGCGCCACGATCCGGATCCGCTGGGCGCGGAGCGCGAGCGCCAGGTCGTCCTGGCGGTTCAGGATCTGGTTCACCTTCACGCCGGGCGCGGGCTCGTACTCGAAGAGCGTGATGACGGGGCCCGGGTGGACCTCCGAGACCTTGCCCGCGACGCCGAAGTCGGCCAGCGTCCGTTCCAGGACGCGCGACAGCTCCAGGAGCTCGGCCTCGGGGATCGGGACCGTGGCCGACTCGTGCCGGTCGAGGAGCTCGATCGGAGGGAGCGCGGTCTCCGGCGCCGTCGCGGCGCCGAGCTGGAGCCCGGGCGCCGGCTCGGCCCCGCCCGCGCGCGGCTTCGCGCCGCGCCCGACCGTCGCCGGCGCGAGGAGCGCGCCCTCGGCGGCGGGAGGCGGGAACGGAATCGGAAGCGGCTCGGCCTTCGGTTCGGACGCCGTGCGCCCCATGATGCGCGGGCCGCTCGCGGCGCGCGCTTCCTTCCGCCCCGGCGCGGCGGGCGGCGGCTCGGGCGCGAACGCCGTGGCGAGCGCCGCTTCCTCGTCGGCCGGACCCCGGCGCCGTCGCGACTTCGTCGGCGGCGTCTCGACCTCCTCGGCCTCTGCGTCCGCCGCTTCCCCCGGCGCGGGCTTGCGGCGCCGCTTCGGCTCGGGCACGAAGCGCTGGAGGACGGCGGAAAGGGCGCGCCGGAGCGGAGACGCGGCGCCCAGCTCGAACGCCACCGCCGTCACCACGATGAGCGCCGTGCCGAGGACGAGCTGCGCGCCGATCCGCCCGAGGAGCCGCGCGGAGCCGGCGCCGATCCACTCGCCGAGTCCCCCGGCCCATCCGCGGTTCCCCGCGCTGGCGAGGTAGAGGAGGCCGAGCCCCAGCCACGCCACGGCGGCGGCGAGCGCGGTTCGGAAGGCGAGGTCCGCGGGCGGCTTCAGCCGGAGCCGGTTCCAGCCCCAGACGAGGAGCCCGAGGGGAACGAGCCAGGAGCCGACCGAGCCGAGGGCGCCGATCAGGCCCGACGCGGCGATCGCGCCGAGCACGCCCGCCTGGTTGCGGACCGCGCCCGACGCGAAGAGGTCTTCCGCCGTGTCCCTCGGATCGCGCGTTCCGAGCGCGAGCGCCAGGAAGAGTGCGATCGTGAGGAGGCAGAGCCCCAGGATCTGGTGCTTGCGGCGGACGGAGATCCGGCCGAGGAACTCCATCGTTGGGCTACCGCCTCTAGGTTCCGTGCTGCCAGGAAGCGAGATAGGCGACCTGCTCGGTCGTGAGCGTGTCGATCCGAACGCCGAGCGCCTCCAGCTTCAGCCGCGCGATCTCCTCGTCGAGCGCCTGCGGAATCGGGAAGACGTCGGGCTTCAGGCTCTTCGCGTGGGCGAGGATCCACTCCACGCCGAGCGCCTGGTTCGCGAAGCTCATGTCCATCACCGACGCGGGGTGCCCTTCCGCCGACGCGAGATTGATGAGGCGCCCCTCCCCGAGGACGAAGATCTGCTGGCCGCCCTCGAGCGTGAACTCCTCCACGAACGGGCGCACCGCGCGGCGCGCCTTCGCGGTCTTCCCGAGCGTCTCGAGATCGAGCTCCACGTTGAAGTGGCCCGAGTTCGCGACGATCGCGCCGTTCTTCATGGCGCGGAAGTGCTCCATGCGGAGCACGTTGATGTTCCCCGTCACCGTGACGAAGAAATCGCCGATCTTCACGGCATCCTCAGCCGGCATCACCTGGAAGCCGTCCATCACCGCCTCGAGCGCGGGGAGCGGGTCGATCTCGCAGACGACGACCTTCGCGCCCATGCCGCGGGCCCGCGTCGCGAGCCCCTTGCCGCACCAGCCGTAGCCGAGCACCACGAACGAGGAGCCGGCGAGGAGGCGGTTCGTGGCCCGGAGGATCCCGTCGATGGTGCTCTGGCCCGTTCCGTAGCGGTTGTCGAAGAGATGCTTCGTCTTCGCGTCGTTCACGGCGAGGATCGGATAGCGGAGCGCCCCTTCGCGCGCCATGCTCTTCAGCCGGATGACGCCGGTGGTCGTCTCCTCGGTCCCGCCGACGACGGCCTTCGCCTGTTCGGCGCGCTTCGTGTGGAGCACGGTGACGAGATCGGCGCCGTCGTCCATCGTGATCACCGGCTTCGCGTCGAGAACCGCGCCGATGTGCTTGTAGTACGTGTCGCCGTCCTCGCCCTTGATGGCGAACGTCGGGACGGCGTAGTGGTGTGCCAGCGCCGCCGCGACGTCGTCCTGCGTCGAGAGCGGGTTCGACGCGCAGAGCGCCACCTCGGCCCCTCCCGCCTTCAGCGTCAACATGAGATTGGCGGTCTCGGTCGTCACGTGCAGGCACGCGGCGATCCGCGTCCCGCGGAGCGGCTTCTCCTTCTCGAAGCGGGCCCGGATCTGGCGCAGGACGGGCATCTCCTTCTCGGCCCAGTCGATCCGGTTCACGCCTTGGGCGGCGAGCCCGGCGTCGGCCACGTGGCCGTTGGCGTTCATCATGGCGGTCTCAGGCGTCACGTTTCAGGTCCTCCACGCGATCGAGAAGCTCCCAGCGGAACCCCTCGTTCTCGCGCCCGAAGTGTCCATAGGCGGCGGTGCGCTTGTAGATCGGCTTCCGCAGATCGAGCGCATGGATGATGGCGTGCGGGCGAAGATCCCAGTGTTTGCGAACCAGCTCCGAAATCCGCGAATCGGGCACCGAGCCGGTGCCGTGGCTGTCGATCATGACGGAGACCGGCTCCTCGACCCCGATCGCGTAGGCGACCTGGACCGTGCAGCGCTCCGCGAGCCCGGCGCCGACCACGTTCTTCGCGACGTGGCGCGCGGCGTAGGAGGCGCTCCGGTCCACCTTCGTCGGATCCTTCCCGCTGAAGGCGCCGCCGCCGTGGCCGCCGAAGCCGCCGTAGGTGTCGACGATGATCTTCCGTCCGGTGAGCCCGGTGTCGGCCCGCGGGCCTCCCAGGACGAAGCGGCCCGTCGGATTGATGTGATAGGTCGGTTCGGAAGGCGTCAGCTCCCGCGGCAGGACCGGGCGGATGATCTCGGCGATGAGCCGCTCGCGGAACGCCTCCAACTCGCGATCCGGCATGTCGGCGTGCTGCGTGGAGAGGACGACGGTCCGCACGGCCTTCGGCTTGCCGTTCTCGTACTCGACCGTGACCTGCGACTTGCCGTCGGGGCGAAGCTCGGGAAACCGCCCGGAGCGCCGTCCGTCGGCGAGGGCGCGCGTGAGGCGGTGGGCCAGCGTGAGCGGGAGCGGCATCAGCTCGGGCGTCTCGCGGACCGCGTAGCCGAACATGAGCCCCTGGTCACCGGCGCCCCGCCGGTCGACGCCGAGCGCGATGTCGCGCGACTGCTCGTCGATGGAGGTGAGGACGGAGCAGTTCTCGAAATCGAACCCAAACGTCGGATCGTCGTAGCCGATCTGGCGGATCGTTTCGCGCACGATCTTCGGGATGTCCACGTAGCACTTCGTGGAGATCTCGCCGGAAACGAAGGCCAGGCCCGTCGTGACGAGCGTCTCGCAGGCGACGCGGCCGAAGGGGTCCTGCTCCATGATGGCGTCGAGCACGGCGTCGGAGATCTGGTCGGCCACCTTGTCCGGGTGGCCCTCCGTCACCGATTCCGAGGTGAAGAGCATCGCGTGCCCGGTCATGGCCGCGCGGCCGGCTCGGGGCTTCGTCTGGGTGGCTTCCGTGGTCATGTACGTTCGACCTCCGATGAGTCTCCGACATTGAGGCGCTGGTAGGCGCCGCGGACGATGGCCCGCTCGCCGACGACCGAGAGGTCGAGCATCGCGTCCTCGACCGTCGCGCCTTCGTTGATGATCGAATTTCGAATGATGGAGCGGCGCACCCGCGCACCCGGTCCGATCGAGGCGTGGGGGCCGATTACGGCATGGAGCACGTCCGCGTCCGGGTCGATCGCGACCGGAGGCAGCACCACCACCCCCTCCCGGACGGCGGGCAGGGCGTGCGCATCGAGAAGCGCCCGGTTGGCTTCGAGGAGCGCTTCCGTCTTGCCGCAATCATACCAACCTTCTACGGGAAAGGGGCGGAGTTCCTCGCCCGCCCGGAGCATCCTCTGGAGCGCGTCCGTCAGCTGGATCTCGCCGCGGGTTCGCACCCCCGCCTTCTCCACCGCTTCGAGCGACTCGAAGAGGAGGCGGGAATTGGCGATGGCGTAGAGACCGACCACCGCCCAGTGGGACACGGGGTTCTCGGGCTTCTCCACCAGCTCGGTGATGCGGCCCTCCTGGACGGTGGCCACGCCGAAGCGGCGCGGATCGTCCACTTCCTTCACGCCGATCCAGGAGCCGCCGGCGGTCAGTCGATCGAGCGGCGCCTCCACGATCGTGTCGCCGAGCACCACGAGGATCGGCGCCGTTCCCACGAGCGCCCGCGCCTGGAACACCGCGTGCCCCAGCCCGAGCGGCTCCTCCTGGACGACGCAGTCGATGCGGAGATCGGTCCACGCGGCGGCGAACTCGCGAAGGCGGTCGCCGTGCGACCCAGGGCCGACGACGAGAACGACGCGCTCGGGACGGGCCCGGGCGACGCGGTCGAGGATGTGCGCCAGGATCGGCTTCCCCGCCACGGCGAGGAGCGGCTTCGGCGTCGTGTGGGTGTGCGGCCTCAAGCGGGATCCCGCTCCGGCCGCGGGGATCACCGCGACGGGTCTCACGCGCTCAGCATCCGCTTCAGCGATTCGACGCCCGGTAGCGCGCTCGGATCGGTCTTGTGTCGCAGGGCGAGGTGATAGCTCACGAAGTCCCCCAGCGCGACGCAGGCGAGGACCCGCGCCATCGAGTCGTCGCCCTTCGCCATGACGGTCTCCACTTGGAGGAAGACCAGCATCAGCAACACCGGGACGATCTGCTTCTCCACCCGCGAGGCGAGCCACAAGCCCGCGATGAAACCGACCACCACGCTCGGGAGCGCGGCCATGATCTCGACCGTGGGCTTGACC
>DATIQI010000140.1:0-3248 GCA_035470985.1 Acidobacteriota bacterium | reverse complement strand
GAAGAGGAGCGGCAGGTACGCGGCCGTCATGATCTGGCTTCCGTGCCCGAAGGCGCCGACCGCGACCAGGTTCGGCGTCAGCGCGAGCGTCGTGGCGCCGAGCGCGGCGGCCTCCGGCGACGCGCCGAGCGCCCGGAGGAGCGCCACCGTTCCGAGCGCGAGGAGGAGGTAGTGCGCCAGGAGCCACGTCAGATCGGGGAAGCCGAGCGTCTGGTTCAGGAAGCCGAAGAGCCAGTCGAGCGGATAGACGTAGGGGACGTGCGCGAGGCTTCCGAACGAGGGCATCCCGAGGAAGTGATACGGATTCCAGAGCGCGTAGACGCCGCGCTCCGTCAGCGCCTCCATGGCGATCTTCGAGAAGCCCGCGGGCGCCACCGAGTCGGGCGAGAGGAAGACCTTCCCGAACACGAGCGGGTAGAAGAAGACGAGGACGAGGAGGGCGGCGATCCCGTACGCCGCGCGCCAGCCGAAGGCGCGCATCACGCGGCGTCCTCCAGGCAGAGCGCCGTGAACCGCGCGGCGATCGCGCTCCAGTCGTGCCGGCGCGCGAACGCGAGGAGCGCCGCCCCGGCGGGAGGCGCCGCGAGAAGCTCGCGACAGGCGGCCGCGAACTCCCCGGCCCCGTCGGCCACGCGCGCCGCCTCGCCCCACCCGGCGACCTCGTCGCTGAACCGGGTCGTGACGGTCGGCACGCCGGCGGCCGCGTACTCGTAGAGCTTCACCGGATTCACCGCCTCGGTGAGCGGCGTGCGCTGGAAGGGAATCAGACCGACGCGGAACGCCCGGACGATCGCCGGGACCTCCGCGTAGGGCTTGGGGCCGAGCCAGTGGAGGTTCGGGCGCGCGTCGGCGAGCCGCCGGAGCGCCTCGGCCGTGTCGGGCGGCGCGGGGCCGACCAGGACCACGCGCGCCTCGGGGAGCGCGGCGGCGAGCGACGCCGTCAGATCGAGATCGAACCACGAGTGGAGCGATCCGACGTAGCCGAGGACCGGCGCCGACGGATCGCCCGGAAGCGCGGCGGGCGCCACGCGCGCCGGATCGAAGCGCGCCGCCTCGACGCCGTTTCCGACGAGGAGGGGCGACGACGCGCCCCCGGCGCGGGCGAGCGTCGCGAGCGGCTCGGAGGTGACGATCACGCGGTCGGCGGCGCGCAGCAGCCGCTCCCACTGCGGGACGAGGCGCGGCGGCACCGGAGCGAAGTGAAGCGGCGCGTCAATCATGTCGTAGACGATCCGATCGGGTTTCCACGCCGAGAGAAACGGCGTGGCCATGAAGTTCTGCACGAGGACGAGCCGGCGCGCGCCGGTTCGCCCGAATCCGCGCCAACAGCGCGCCAGGCTCCCCTGCGCGGCGAAGAGGAGCGAGGTCGCCGCTCCCCACGATCCCAGCCGGTAGGCCGCCCGCCTGAGGCGGTGGTTTCGAGCGTGGAGCGGAAGGAACGGGAGCGTGACGCGTGAGATTCGCGGAGTGATCTCCTCGGGCCGCCAGGCGGGGCGAGCCCCCAGCGTCCACGGCTCGACGAAGAGGATGCGGGCATCGTCGGGAAACCGAGTGGCGAGCTGCTGTGGCCGCTGCCAGAGGCTCGACCAAGGGATGTCACTCAGCCAGACGACGTCCCAAGTGGGACGCACCATCCCCTCCGCGTTCGCGCACCCCCCCAGGCTACCGGGCGTCGCAAGGTTAAGTCAAGGCGACGGATGCGGGGAACGCCAGGTTGACCTCCACCCCCGCCTGCCGTAGCTTCGCGCCGTGAGCGCCCCCCTGCGCGTCGCCGTGGACGTTCGGCCCCTGGCCCTCGAATCCGTGAGCGGCATCGGCCTTCTCGTCGGCCAGCTCTTGGAGGAAGTACCCCGGACCGCCGTTTCCTACGTCGGGGTCTCCGATCGCCCGGTGCCCGAAGGGCGCGTCCCGGCCGGGATTCCCGTCCACGTGGAGGGCCCGCCGGCCCGGCGGATCCGCTGGGAGGCGCGCGTGCTGCCCCGGCTCCTCCGTTCCCTCGAGCCCGTCCCCGACCTCTTCCACGCCACCTGGAACCACGGCATCCCGCCGGGGCTCCCGATGCCGAGCGTGCTCTCGCTCCACGACCTGATCCCCTGGCGGCTCCCCCGCGAAGTCCCCTGGCCGCGTCCCGCCTGGCTTCACCGGGCGCTCTACCGGAGCGCGGTCCGGGGCGCGGCGCGGCGCGCCTCCGTCATCGTCACGCTGAGCGAGGCGAGCCGCCGCGACATCGCGCGCCGCCTGCCCGACGCGGCCCCGCGCGTGGAGGTCGTTCCCTGCGCGGTGCCCCGCTGGTTCGCGCCCCCGCCGCCCGAGTCCGTCGCGGCGCAACGGCGGATCCACGGCGGCCCCTACTGGCTCTACGTCGGCGGATTCGATCCGAGGAAGGGGCTCCTCACGCTCCTCGCGGCGATGGCGGCGGCGTTCCCCGAGGGGGGCGCCCCGGCGCTCGTCCTCGCGGGCGGCGCGAACGAGCATCGCCGCGCGTGCGAGGACCTGGCCGCGGCGCTTCGGGTCGACGCCCGCTTTCCCGGCTACGTCCCCGACGCCGATCTCGCCGCGCTCTACGGCGGCGCGTCCCTCTTCGTCTATCCGTCCCGCTACGAAGGGTTCGGGATCCCGCCGCTTCTCGCGCTCGCCGCGGGCGTGCCGTGCGTCACGACCGACGGAGGGGCGCTGCCCGAGGTGGTGGGCGACGCGGCGGTGGTGGTGCCGGCGGGCGATCCGCGCGCGCTGGCCGAGGCGCTCCGGCGCGCCGCGGACGATCCCGGCGCGATGACCGCCATGGCGGCGGCAGGTCCCGAGCGCGCCCGCGCGTTCAGCCTCGACGCGCTCCGCGAGCGAACGCTTCGGGTCTACGATCGGGCGCTCGGCCGCCGCAAAGAATCCGCGTGAAATCGAGGAAGCCGAGGAGGAGCGCGCGGGCCGACGCGACGTCGCCTCCCGCGACGGAACGCGCGAGGAGCCACGCGGTCCAGGCGCCGTACGCGAGCCACGAGAGCGGGCGCTCGGCCGCGGGGGCGTGGCGCGTCAGGTAGAGCGCGCCGCTCCGAAGCCGGAAGTAGGCCTTCAGCGGCGTGAGTCCCCCGCCGCTCGTGACCGAGACGTGGTGCCAGCCGCGCGCGGCGGGCGCGTACCAGAGGACGAATCCCTTCTTCCGCGCCCGCGCCGACCAGTCGACGTCCTCCACGTCGATCACGTAGCCGGGGTCGAGGAGCCCCGTCGTCTCAAGCGCGGCGCGCGCGATGAGG
>DATIQI010000139.1:0-15372 GCA_035470985.1 Acidobacteriota bacterium | reverse complement strand
TGGCAAGCTAGTTCCTCCTGTCACACCGAGGGCGGAGCCGGCATGTGCACGCGCGAACGAGATGCGCGCACGCGCAAAGTCTGCGGTCTTTGGGTCCCACGGAGCCGCTCGTTCGCCTTCAACGCCGTGCACGGCCGCATGCCCTCGATCGCCACCGGCGTCCACGTGGCGAACCGGGATCTGCAGATCCTCGGGATCTCGGGCGACGGCGACACCGCGTCCATCGGGATCGGGCAGTTCGTGCACCTGATCCGCCGCAACATCCCCGTCGCCTACGTGATCGAGAACAACGGCGTCTACGGGCTGACGAAGGGGCAGTTCTCCGCCACGGCCGACGTCGGCACGCGGGCGAAGACGGGACGCGTGAACGAGCTGATGCCGATCGACCTCTGCGCGCTCGCCATCGAACTCGGCTGCGGCTTCGTCGCCCGCTCCTTCAGCGGCGATCCGAAACAGCTCCGGCCGATCCTGAAGGCGGCGCTCTCCCACCGCGGCACGGCCGTGGTGGACGTCCTCTCGCCCTGCGTGACGTTCAACAACCACGAGGGCTCCACGAAGTCGTACGACAACGTGAAGGAGCACGACGCCCCGCTCCACGACATTTCCTTCATTCCCGCCCACGAACCGATCGACGTGGACTACGCCCCCGGCGAATCGCGCGAGGTGAAGCTCTTCGACGGCTCCCGCGTGACGCTGAAGAAGCTGGAGGCCGACTACGACCCGCACGACGGGATGCGCGCGATGGTGACCCTGCGCCGCGCGCGGGAGGAGGGGACGTTCGTGACGGGGATCCTCTACGTGAACGCCGCGAAGCCCGCGTTCGATCACGAGGTGGGTCTCGTGGACGAGCCGCTCGCGTCGCTTCCCCTGGAGCGGGTCCGCCCGCCGCGCGCGGTGCTGGAGGAGATCCTGGCGGGGCTTCGCACCGGCGCGGGAGCGCCGGCCGCTTCGGGCGGGGGTTGACCGGGAGCGCCGTCCCCCGGGTTCCTAGCGGAGCCTACCGGTCGTCGCGCCCTTCCTCGTCGTCCCCATCGCCTTCGCCGCCGCGCGTGTCGCGGTAGTAGACCTTGAACTTCTCGCGGAGCTTCGCCTGCCGCCGCCGTTCCCGCCACGCGCCGAACGAAGGGAACCGGAAGCCGCGAAAGAGCCCCCAGTTCCGCAGATAGAGCCAGCCGAAGAGCATCCCGCCCAGGTGCGCCGTGTGCGCGATCCCGTTCTGGCTCATGGAGAGACTCGACCAGAACGTGACGAGGCCGAGGAAGAGGACGAACCACTTCGCCTTCACCGGAACGATGAAGTAGAGCAGGATCTGCCGCTCGGGGAAGAGGATGCCGTACGCGGCCAGGAGCCCGTAGATGGCGCCCGAGGCGCCGATGATCGGCACGTAGGAGTTCCACGACGCCAGCACGGAGCAGACGCCGGCGCCGATGCCGGTGATGAAGTAGAAGCGCGTGAAGCGCTCGCTCCCCCAGTGCTCCTCCAGCTCGCCCCCGAACATCCAGAGCGCGATCATGTTCAGCGCCAGGTGGAAGATCCCCCCGTGGAGGAAGAGGTAGGTCGCCAGCTGCCAGACGAAGAAGTGGTGCGTCACGTTGAAGGGGATGAGCCCGAAGATCGACTCGAGGCGCGTCTGCGCCAGCGCCTGGGCGAGCAGCTGGAACGTGAACGTGCCGACGTTCGCGATGAGGAGCGCCTTCACGACCGGGGGGAGCGACCCTCCGGCGGCGAAGCCGCCCGGTTGCGACCAGGTGGGTCTCATCGCGGCGCTCCCTCGCGCGCGGCCGCCGCGGCGGCGGCGCGGAGGTACCGCTCCCGCTCCGCGCGCGAGTCGTCGAACGTCTGGCGGATGAGCGAGTCGTGCTCCACCCGCAGCTCCGCCTTCCGGCGCTCCATCGCCCGGGCCGCCGTCTCGATCATCGCGTCGATCCGGTGCTCCCCGAGCGACTCCGGCGTCCCCCACACGAACGAGGGAACGTACGCGGGCTGGAGCGACGTGCCGTAGAGATTGCAGCCGACGCCGACGACCGCGCCGGTCGGGAACGTCGCGCCGATCCCCGTCTTCGTGAAGTCGCCCACCGTGAGTCCGAGGAGCCGCTGGCCGCTGTCCGTTCCCTGCCCCGCGAGGTACTCCTCGGCGTTCCGGAAGTAGCGGACGTTCGAGTAGTTGTTCTTCAGGTCGCTCGTGATCGTGCCCGCGCCGAGATTCACCCACTCGCCGACGAAGGAATGCCCGACGAAGCCGTCGTGCTGCTTGTTCGAGAATCCCTGGAAGACGCTTGCCTCCACCTCGCCCCCCACTTTGCAGACCGGGCCGAGCACGGTGCCCTCCCGGATCTGGGCGCCCGCCTTCACGCGCGAGCCCTCCCCGACGACGGCCGGTCCTTCCACGTACGCGAGCGGCTCGACCACGGCGTTCTCTTGGATGAGGATCGGACCCCCCTCCGCGTTCAGGACCGCGCCGGCCATGACCCGCGCGCCCCGCGCGACGTGGACCGCGTCGGGCTGCATGAGATGGACGCCCGGATCGATCGTGCCGCGGACCGTCCCAGGCTGAAAGGCGTAGCGGAAGTCCTGGACGATCTGGCGCGGGCTCCAGCGGATGAGATCCGCGGCGGAGCGGGCGACGAACGCGTTCACCTCGGCGGGATAGCGGAGATCCTGGAACGCCGTCTCGGGGTCGCCCGCGCGGAGATGCTTCGCCGCGTGCGCCACCCTCGGCCCCGCCACCTTCGCCGCGAACAGGGTTCCCTCGGAGAGGAACGAGGCTTCGCCGGGCGACGCGGCGAGGAAGTGGAGCATCTCGTCGTCCGTCATGCAGAGGCGGCCGTTCAGGAAGAGCGTCTCCTCGGCCGGCGGCTCGCCGACGTGCGCCGTCGGGTAGAGGTACCGCGTCCACTCCTCCAGCTCGGGACGGACCATGAGCGAGAGCGACGCGTCGGGGAAGGCGCGCACCAGCTTCTCGACCAGCGTGAAGGCGCCGCAGCGGAGACCGAAGACGGGGCGCAGCAGCGCCGGAGGGCCGAAGTGGCGAACGGCGGGATCTTCGTAGAGGCAGAGGTTCATCCGCGGAGGGTAGAGGGGAGCCCCGAACGCGTCAAGTAAGGTACAATGCCGCCATGAACGATCCGAAGACGGAGGGGACCGCCGCGCCCGACGCGCGCGCCGGCGCCGGCGCGAACGGCCCTCCGGCCCCGAACGGCCCGAGCGCCGACGGCAAGCACCCGGGACGCTCGGGCAGCGCGGGCGCTCCGCCGCACGAGCCGTCCGCGCGCGCGCTCCGCTATCGCGAGCATCGGATTCCCCGCAGGCACCGCGTGTTCGTGAATCGAAACCTCCGCATGTCGCGGATCCGCGCGATCGGCTTCGACCTCGACCACACGCTCGCCCATTACGACCCGATTCCCGTGGAGGAGCTGGCCTTCGAGCTGACGAAGCGGAAGCTCGTCGAGGGGAAGGGCTATCCCCGGGAGATCCTGGAGCTGAAGTACGACCCGAACTTCGTCATCCGCGGCCTGGTCGTGGACAAGAAGCGCGGCAATCTCCTGAAGATGGACTACTTCAACTTCGTCTCGCGGGGCTCGCACGGGCTCTCCACGCTCCGCTCGGAGGACCGCCGCCGCGCGTATCGCACCTCCCGCGTGCGCGTCGGGCACGAGAACTACGTCTCGGTGGATACGCTCTTCCATCTCCCCGAGGTCTTCCTGTACGCCGCGCTCATCGACTTCTTCGAAAAGCGGAAGGCGAAGCCGCCCGTGGACTACGAGGGGCTCTACGCCGACGTCCGCGAGATGATCGACGAGGCGCACCGCGACGGAACCATGAAGTCGGTGATCACCGGGGACCTCGACCGCTACATCCGCTTCGACCCCGAGCTGCGCGTCGTGCTGGAGGAATTCCGGCGCGCCGGCAAGAAGCTCTTCCTGCTGACGAACAGCGAGTGGGCGTATTCCGACCAGCTGCTCCGGCACCTGCTCCAGAAGGGCCGCGGCGCCCCCGCGCACTGGTCGGAGCTCTTCAACGTCGTCCTGGTCGAGGCCCGGAAGCCGGACTTCTTCGCCACCCCCGCGGGTGCGGAAGCGATCCAGGAGCTGAACGGCCAGAAGCTCGCCTGCGTGACGGGGCGCGGCGGCGGCGGCGCCTACCTCGAGAAGGCCCTGGGCGCCGCGGGAGACCACATCCTCTACTTCGGCGACCACACCTACGGAGACATCCTCCAGTCGAAGCGCGCGCTCGGGTGGCGCACCGCCATGCTGGTTCCGGAGCTCGACCGGGAGATCCAGACCACGCAGGATCACGCGAAGGAGTTCGACCGCCTCTCGAAGCTCTCCGCGGAGCGGCATCACGTGGAGATCGACAAGGCGGCCATCGGGCGGGAGCTCCGGCGCATGACGCTCGTCCTGAACGACCAGGAGACCACCGATCCCGCGAAGCGGGCGGAGATCACGAAGCGGATCCAGGACATCCCGAGCCAGATCGAGCTGATGGAACAGAGGCTCGCCGAGCTGGCGAGCGAGATCGAGAGCCTGCAGGTGAAGATCGATCGCGCCTACAACGCGCGGTGGGGTTCGCTCTTCCGCGAGGGAAACGAATCGAGCCGCTTCGGGCACCAGCTGAAGGATTTCGCCTGCCTCTACACCAGCCGCGTCTCGAACTTCCTCCACTACCCCTGGAACTACTACTACCAGTCCCCCGTGGGGTACATGCCGCACGACATCTAGGACGCGGCCGCCGCGCGGGCGACGGCCCGGACCGCGTGCGCCCGCTGCTCCCCCGTCAAGGAACGCGCCGGGAGCATCGTGAGGACGTTCCCTTCGCGACCGCCCGGAATCGCCAGCACCCCTTCGGCGAGCAGCGCGCGAAGCGCCGCCTCCATTCCCGCCGGATCGGGGCCGCGCCCTTCGTCGCGCCTCCTCCACTCCACCGCCGCCATCCGCCCCGCGCCACGAACGAGACGGCTCCCGTCCGCGCCGGCGGAGGCGAGCGCGGCGCGAAGCTCGTCCGCGAAGCCGGCGCCCGAGTGGGAGGCGCCGTCCGCCGGCCGCGTCAGCGCCGCGATCGCCGCCAGCGCCCCCGCGCAGGCGAGCGGGTGAGCGTAGTACGTGCTCGCGTACGGCGCTTCTCCCGCCGGCGACGCGTGCGCCGCCCACGTCTCCATCAGCTTCGGCTTCCCGAGGAGCGCGGCGATCGCCACGCCGCCGCCGAGGCCCTTCCCCGCCGCGAGAAGATCGGGCTCCGCCTCGGGGCCCGATCGCTCCCACGCCCAGAAGGGCCCCGTCCGGCCCGCGCCGGTCATGATCTCGTCGTAGATCACGACGAGTCCGAGCGCGCGGGCGCGGGCGCGAAGCCGCGGCAGGAATTCGAGCGGCGGGACGATGACGCCGGCGCGTCCCTGGATCGGCTCCACGATCACGGCGCCCGGGGGATCGGGACCGGCGCTCTCGCGCTCGACGCGCGTCCACCCCTCCTCGAAGCAGGAGAGGTCGCACCCTCCGGCGCGGGAACCGCAGGCGCGCTTCAGGGGGCAGTGATCGGGATCGGGATACGGAATGGGGATCGCCCGCGGCGGACCCGCGGCGTGCGTCATCGCGGGCGACGCCGGGAACTGCGTCGCCTCGAGCGCGGCCCCCGTCTGTCCGTGGTATCCCCCCTCGAACGCGACGACGCGGCGGCGTCCCGTCGCGAGCGCCGCGGTCTTCAGCGCCAGCTCGACCGCCTCCGAGCCGGTCGTCGCGAAGAGCACCTTCGAGAGCGGTCCTCCGAGCGCCGAGAGCCGTCGCGCCAGCTTCTCGCGCGCCGCGTGCGGATGGAGATCGCCGAGCCCCTGCGCCATCCGTCGCGCCTGCGCCGCGACGGCGCGCGCGACCTCGGGCGCGGCATGCCCCAGCGACGCGGCGCCGAAGCCCGACGTGAGGTCGAGGTAGCGGTTCCCGTCGAGATCCTCGACGACCGAGCCGCGGGCGCGGGCCCAGACGATCGGAGGCGCCGCCGCGGGCGACGCCGCGCCCCAGATCGCCGCGCCCTCGGCGCGGCGGAGCCGTTTCGCCGCGGCGCGCGACTTGGGGCCGGGCGGCGGCGCGACGATGGCCGGGAGCTCGTCGCCCCGGAGCGGCGCGCGGCGGCTCACGCGGAGTCCCGCCGCGTCTCGACCCACGTGACGCCCGCCAGGATGAGACACGCCCCGGCGATGAAGACGACGGTGAAGCGCTCCCGAAAGACGATCCAGGAGAGGATCCCGGTGAGGACCGGCTGCGTGTTCGAGGCGATCGCCACCTTGGCCGCGTCGAGGTGGCGGAGCGCGTAGAGCCAGAGCGGATAGGCGATCACCGAGGTGCCGATCGCGAGGTAGAGGATGGCGGTCCAGACGGGCGCGGCGATCGAGCCGAGCGGCGGGATCGCGCCCGGGATCAGGAGCGCCGGAAGCGTCATCACCGTTCCGGACACGATGGCGCCGGTCGTGACGGCCATGGCGTCGTACCGCGCGAGGAGCGGCTTCGAGAGGACCGTGTAGAGCGCCCAGCCGACGACCGCGACTAGGACGAGGAGGTCCCCCTTCAGGACGGCGAGCTCGTTTCGAAGCCCGCGCTCCGTCAGGATGAGGAGCACGCCCGCGAACGCGACGGCGATTCCGACGAGCGCGGACCAGGGCGTCCGCTCGCGGAGGAGACCGCGGGCGAGGAGGAAGACCACGAGCGGCGTGAGCGCGTAGAGGAGCGACGCGTGGCTCGGTGTCGTGTGGACCAGCCCGAAGAGGAAGAAGCCTTGGTTCACGGGCACCACCAGGAATCCCAGGAGCGCGACGCGCGGCCAGTCGCGGCGGTCGAATACCTCCACGCCTCGGAACCGCTGCCACCCCCAGAGCACCGCCGACGCGAGCAGGAACCGAATGAGCGCCACGGGAAGCGCCCCGATGGCCACGACCGCGCCCTTGGCGAAGAGATGGGTGGCGCTGGCGAGGACCTGGTTCGCGGCGATGGCGAGGGCGACCCGAGGATTCGATCGAATGGAGCGGTCCTTTCCCGTGGGATGGGCGCGGCGGCGCCTTCTCGGCCACGGCCGCGCGGGCCGGAATCGCCGTCGCGCGAGCAGACTAGCCCACGCGGGGCGGCCTCGCAACCGGGTGTCGCCGCGGCCCCGAATCGGGTATGCTGGTCGGCTCCGGAGGAAACCAATCCATGATGGATGCCGATTTTCGGAATTACCTCCGCGCCGCCCAAGGGCCGGAGCCGGACATCTCCCTTCGCGATCCGCGCTGGCACGAGACGGAGCGGGTCGCGCGCAAGCTGATCGAAACGAGCGCCGCCGAACCGGGGCTCAAGTCGCTGATGAACGAGCCGCTTCGCAAGAAGCGGTGGGATCTGCTGCTCCTCACCGGCCACCTGCATCTGGCGCTCGGGCAGAGGCCGGCGGCGCTCGAATGCTTCGAGGTCGTCGCCGACAAGTGCGTCTCCGCCGACGATCGCGACGCCGTCATCCACATCCTCCCCCGCTTCCTCGACCCCGAGCCCGTCACGCACGCGGTCCGCTTCCTCCACTACCTGGCGAAGGGCGCCCCCAGCGAGGAAGAGCGGATCGAATTCCTCCGGCACGCGATCGCGATTCGCCCCGGGGATCCCGACCTCCACCTCGATCTCGCCGCCGCGCTGGAGCGCGCCGACGACGCCGAGGCGGCGCGCGAGCACCGGCTCCGCTATCTGGAGCTGTCGCTGGAGGAGCCGCGGCCGAAGGGACTCTCCGGCGCCGTCGCGCGGACCGTGGAGGAGGATCTGACCCAGGAGCCGGGACGCGCGGGGAGCATCGTCCTGAAGTTCGCGTCCAAGGTCGACTGGTCCGAAGCCGAGGCGGTGCTCGAGCTCGCCATGCCCGAGTTGGAGCAGCGCGCCGGGGGCCTCCTCGCGTGGGACGACCTCGCGGCGCTCGTCCCCAAGATCCCCGCGAACGCCGGCGGCCGCGAGACGGCCGCCGAATTGCTGAAGATCGTGGTCGCCCGGGAGCCGCAGCCCGAGGCGATCGTGGACGGCTCGCGGATCGCCGATCCCGGCGTGGACGCGAAGGCGATCGTCGCGCGCGTGCCGAAGATCCTCGCGCTTCCCCCCGGCGCCTACGTCTCGCACGCGGCGTGGGGCCTCGGGCGCGTCGCCTCGAGCGACGGGGACTCGGTGACGCTCGACTTCCCCGGGCGCCAGGGACACCAGATGTCGTTCGCCATGGCCTCGAAGTCGCTCCTCCGCCTCCCGGGCGACGGGCTGCGCGTCCTCGCCATCGAGGAGCCGGAGCGCTTCCGCGAGCTGGCGAAGAACGGCGATCCCGAGCTCCTGGCGCGCGCGCTTCGTGAAGTCGGCGGCCAGGGCAAGGCCGCGACGCTGAAGGCGCGCTTCGACGCCGCGTTCCCCGAGGGAAACTGGGCGGCCTACTTCAAGAAGGCGAAGGAGAAGGCGAAGGAGGATCCGCGCTTCGACTTCAGCGAGGCCTACCACAACGTCTATGCGCTCGCCGAGGAGGGTCGCGGCGCGAAGGGCGCCGTGCTCCCGCGCCTCTCGCCCCGCGCGGCGGCGCAGGGCCTCCAGGTGGTGAAGAAGTTCCTCCGCGAGCACCCCGAGGAGGAGCACCGGCTCCGCGACCACGCCGGCGCGCTCGTCGCCCGATGGGTCTTCGCCGAGGGGCTCGAGCTCACGGGCCGGGCTCAGGCGCTCTGCTACGCCGTCCAATGGAAGAGCCTCGCGCGCGAGGACGCCGTCGCGGCCATCGGCGCCCTCATCGGCGAGGGCCTCGCGCCGGACGATCTGAACGTGAGCGAGTACCAGGAGATGATGATGGACCTCGCCGAGGGAAGCCCCGACGAGGAGGACTTCCTCTGGCGCGCCTTCGAGAGCCGCCTACCGCGCCTGCGCGACCGGGGCCGGCTGCGACTCCAAGACATCCTCGGTGACGGGTACGCGCACGCCGTCGAGCATCGGATCCAGCGAAGCGGCGACACGCCGAGCCTGACGTCGCGGCTCATCGAGCACTTCGCCGTCTCCCCCGACGACGTCGGCGCCCCGGCTCCCTCCTCCCTCCTCGTCGCGACGATCCGCCTCCTCGAGAAGGACCTCCCGGAGGGCACGCCCGAGCGGCTCCTCGCGCTGCTCGACGAGGGCGGGATCTTCCGGACGCGATTCGCCGCCACGCCGCCCGATCCCGAATCGGCGGAAGCGATCGAGCGGACGGTCACCGCGTGGGGCGGCAGCGAGCGCCGCCTCGTCCCGATCCTCGAGTTCCTCCGCGCCATCGGCCACGCCGGCATCGCGGACGCCTACGAGGAGCGGCGCAAGGCGCGGGCGAAGAGCCTCCTCGAGGGAAAGACGACCGAGGACGTGGAGACCCGCTTCACGCTCATGACGCGGACCACCTACCAGCGCCTGGAGGCGGAGCTGAAGCGGCTCGCCCTGGAGCTGAAGACGACCATCCCCGCCGCGATCGAGCGCGCGCGGCAGCTCGGCGACCTCCGCGAGAACGCCGAGTACGAGGCCGCGAAGCTGAAGCAGGCGAGCGCCGCCCACCGCGTGCAGGAGCTGATCACGCTCCTCGAACAGACGCGGATCCTGGAAACGCTCGAGATCGACCCCAGCCGCGTCGGCGCCGGAACCGAGGTGACGCTGACCCCGATCGGGGGCGACGGGGCCAGCGCCCCGGTCCGCTTCTGGATCCTCGGCGAGGGGGACCATCAGCTCGGGGAGGGGATCCTCTCCTACCGCGCCCCGATCGCCCGGCCGCTCCTCGGCAAGTCCGCCGGAGCGGAGGTGGAGATCGAGTTCGAGTCGGGGACGCGCAAGTTCCGGGTGGAGACGATCCGGCGGCGGCTGCCGGGCGACCCCGTGACGGCGTAGGACCGGGTCGGTCCGCACCGCGCGGCGGAGCGCCGCATCAGAAAACGACGAGGCCCCGAGGTTCGGGGGGAACCAGAGGAAAGGAGACTCCGTCATGGCGAAGCACGTGGTGAAGCCGCTTCCCTACGCGAACGACGCGCTGAAGGGAATCGGATCGAAGACCATGGAAATCCATCACGACAAGCTCTACGCGGGCTACGTGAACAAGCGGAACGAGATCGAGGAAGCGCTGGCGAAGGTCGACCGGACGAAGGCCAACCAGATCTACTCGGACATGCGCGGCATGAAGCACGAGGAGACCTTCGCGGCGAACGGCCAGATCCTGCACGAGATCTACTTCTCCATCATGGGCGGCGACGGGCAGCCGAAGGGCGAGGTCGTGGACAAGATCAAGGAGGACTTCGGCACGTTCGCGGCGTGGGAGGAGGACTTCAAGGCCTCCGGCATGTGCGCGCGCGGCTGGGTGGTCCTCGCGTTCGATCCGACCGACGGCCGCCTGCACAACTTCATCGGCGACTCGCAGAATCAGGGAGGCGTCTGGGGCACCTTCCCCGTCCTGAACGTGGACACGTACGAGCACTCGTACTTCATCGACTACGGCTCGGACCGGAAGGCGTACCTCGAGGCCTTCATGCGGAACATCAACTGGGACGAGGTGAATCGCCGCTTCGTGGCCGCCGCCCAGATGACGATGGCGCGCAAGTAACGGCGCCGCAGGCGGCCTGATTCGGGCCGCCGCGCGATTGCAGACCAGCGGGCGCCCGTGCGTAATGCACGGCGCCCGTTCTCCTTTCGGCCACGGCCGTCCCGCCGCCGGGCCGAACGCCCCTGATTCCAATCGGTTGCGGGGACCGTCCGACGGCCTCCCCCGCGGCACGCCCCTTGCTGTCCTCCCAGTGGGTCTATTCCCTATTCCAACCGCATTTCGTTCGCGATGGGGATCGCGAGAACCAAGGAGACCGACATGAAGACGGTGAAGGTGTTCGTCCTGGCGTTCGCCGTGCTCGGAGCACTGGCCGCGCTGAACGGCTGCACGGATACGTCGTCGCGCACGATCCTCCAGGTGGTGAGCGTGAACGACGGGCGGGTCTATTACAGCGATCTCGTCTCCGACTCGGGCACCGTCGTCGCCGACGAGGTTCCGCTGCTCGTGACCAGCCGGCCGAACTCGGGCACCGCGCCGCTCTCGCCGGACGATCCCATGTCGCAGATCATCCTCACGGGCTACACCGTGACGTTCGACAACGGCGTCTACCCGCCGATCTCGGGCGGCGTCTCCGGCATCGTCTACTCGGGCGAGGAGACCGAAATCTCCATCGCGCTCTCCAACATCGCCGTGAAGTCGTCCCTGCCGGTGAACCTCGCGACGAGCACGACCGCGCGGATCACGCTGAACGGGTTCAATCACATCAACGGCGGGAACAACGGCGATCGCGTCTCGGCGATCGCGAGCCTGCCGGTCCAGGTCGCGAACTTCAAGGACTCGGACATCACCGACCAGTAGATCGAACTTCCCTCGCGATCCCCACGGCCCGGGCGGCGACGCTCGGGCCGTTTCGTTTCAACCGGCCCCCGCCTCCGCCGCGAGCGGCACGTCCGCGCGCCCCCGGCGCTTCTCGGCGAGGATGAAGAGCCAGCGGCGCGCCGAGTCGGCGAGCACGATCGCGACCAGCACGATGAGGACCACGGAGAGGATCCCGTCCAGGAGGGCCACGAACGCCCCCTTCTCGGCCATGTACGTCGGCGAGAGATAGCGGAACGTGTTCAGGACGCCGGCGGTCATGGTCGTGACCGTGAGGAACGCGCACGGCACGAGCGTGACGAGCGCGTACCCGGACGGGCGCGTGCGAAGCAGAAAGGTCGTTCCCACGGCGAGTGCGATGACGCCGAGGAGCTGGTTCGAGACGCCGAAGAGCGGCCAGATCGTGTCCACGGTCCCCGTGGCCATGAGGTAGCCCCACGCGAAGCAGACGAGGACTCCGGCGAAGCCGACGCTCCAGACGTTCGTGGTCGAGCCGAGCGGCTTCCAGATCCGCCCCAGCTGGTCCTGGAACATGTAGCGCGCGACGCGGGTGCCCGTGTCGAGCGCGGTCAGGATGAAGACCGCCTCGAACATGATGGCGAAGTGGTACCAGTAGGCCATCATGCCTCCCATCCCCGGGATCTGGCGCAGGATGTTCGCCATGCCGACGGCGAGCGAGACCGCGCCGCCCGTCCGGCCCTCCAGCGTCTCCTCCCCCACGAGCCGCGTCAGCTCGCCCAGCTGCACGGGCTCGATCCCCATCGCCTTCACCACCTTCGGCACGCCGTTGATGATGTAGTAGTCGGCCGGGATCAGCGTGGTCGCGGCCACGAGCGCCATGATCGCGACGACACCCTCCGTCAGCATGGCGCCGTAGCCGATGAAGCGGATGCTCGACTCGTCGGGGACCATCCGCGGCGTCGTACCCGAGCCGATGAGCGCGTGGAACCCGCTGATGGCGCCGCAGGCGATCACGATGAAGCAGAAGGGGAAGACCTTCATGCCCGGCAGGACCGGCCCGGTGCCGTCCACGAAGGGCGTGATCGCGGGCATGAGGAGCTTCGGCTGCACGATGGCGACGCCCGCCACGAGGAGCACGATCGTCCCGATCTTCATGTACGTGGAGAGGTAGTCGCGCGGGCAGAGGAGGAGCCAGACCGGGAGCGTCGCGGCGACCAGGCCGTAGAGCGGGAGGATGAGCGAGAGGGTCGCCGGCGAGAGGCGGAACCACGCCGCGTAGGGCGACGCCATGAGCCAGGGCCCCGCGAGCACCGCGCCGAGCACGATCGCCACGCCGAGGAGGCTCCCCTCCACGACGCGGCCCGGCCGGATCCGGTACATGTAGAGCCCGAAGAGGAGCGCGGCGGGAATCGTCATGAAGACCGTGAAGGTCCCCCACGGCGAGTGCGCCAGCGCGTTCACGACGATGATGCCGAGCCCGGCCAGGAGGAGGATCGTGATGAAGAGGATCGCCGCCGTCGCGGCGGAGTGGGCGACGGGGCCGATCTCGCGGCGCGCCATCTCGGAGAGCGAGGCCGCGCGGTGGCGCACCGAGGCGAAGAGAATGATGAAGTCGTGCACGGCGCCGCCCAGGATGGCGCCGAAGAGGATCCAGAGCGTTCCCGGGAGGTAGCCGAACTGAGCCGCGAGGACGGGCCCGATGAGGGGGCCGGCCGCGGAGATCGCGGCGAAGTGGTGGCCGAAGAGGACGAAGCGGTTCGTCTTCACGTAGTCGCGCCCGTCCGCCATCGTCACGGCGGGCGTGGCGCGCGTCGGATCGATCCGGGCCGCCTTCGCGGCGAGGAACGCGCCGTAGTACCGGTAGGCGAACGCGAAGAGGACGATGGCGCTGAGCGGCAGGACCAGCGAATTCACGCTCGAGTCGTCCCTCCCGAGGTGACGGAGACGGCTACTTCTTCGTGGGCGCGCTCGCGGACGCCGCGGCGGCGCCCTTCGGGTTGTGCGGCGCCACGGCCACGATCACGATGCCCCACGCCTGGCTCCGATGGAAGACCGTGCCGGTGACGTCCACTTTCTGGTGCATGTACTTGAAGACCGGGTCGTTCGGATTGCGTCCCGGCAGCTCGCCCGCGATGAAGTAGATGCGGTCGAGTTCGCGGTCGTAGATGGCGAGCGTCTGCCCCGAGCGGGCGCAATCGACGGCGCACTGGAAGTGCCCCTTGCCGACCGACTTGTCGCCCGCCTCGAGGAAGCAGGCGGGATCCATCACCTCGCCGGTGATGACCGTGGTGACGCCGCCGCCCATGGCGAGCTTCCCGGGCGGAACGCCGGGGAGCGTGTAGCGGCCGTCGGGCGTCTTCGTCGGAGGCGTGGCGGCCGACTTCCCCGTCGCCTGGGGCGCCGGCTTCGCGGCGGCCGCGCCGTGCTCCTGGTGGCCGGGCGTCGTCTGGGACACGGCGTCGCCGGGACGGCCGAGGGTGAGGGCCGCCGCGACGAGGACGACGGACGCCGCGGCGAGCGAGGCTTGGATGCGATTCATGGAGTTCTCCCTCTGCGCCCCTACGCGGGTGATTCGGTTCGGATTACTTGCCGCCGGGCGTGATCGAGGCGATCTTGATCGCCGTGAAACCGCCCCGCGTGAAGGTCTTCCCCGTGACCGTCACCTT
This sequence comes from Acidobacteriota bacterium, assembly GCA_035470985.1. Lineage (GTDB taxonomy): Bacteria > Eisenbacteria > RBG-16-71-46 > SZUA-252 > SZUA-252 > SZUA-252. The sequence goes on along the minus strand of DATIQI010000139.1, from coordinate 1,360 downwards.
CTGAGCCACGAAGTCGATGACGCCCTTGTTCGGATCCTCGCCGGGGTTCTCCGTGGCGATGAGGTAGAGCTTGTTCGTCTTCGCCTCGAGAATGGCGAGGACCTGGCCCGCCTTGGCGCAGGCGAGGGCACACTCCTTGTGCTGATCGCCCTTGGCGCCGTTCACGATCCAGCAGGCGGGGTCGACGACCTCGCCCACGATCGACTTGATGGCGGTGGTCTGAGCGGCCGCGAACGGCGCGACCGACAAGGAAACGAGTGCGAGTACGGCGGTTACGGCGCGAAACGGCTTCATTCGATTCCTCCGTGCTTCCCTGGGTGTGGGGGGTCCCTTTCCCGCACCGCGATGGTACCAAAGGGGCAGAACCCCCGCAAGGCACGGCGGTTCCGCGGGATGGACGGACGCGACGCAACGGCCGCCGTCGCCGAAGCGGCTCTGGTATCATCCCGGCGACAATTCGAGCACTCACACCGAGGACGCCATGCCCCAGCCATCGAAACGAAGCCATCTGGTCCCCTTCTCCCCCATCCGCGCCATGTTCCGTCTCGCCGACGAGATGGACCGCGCCGGGAAGGGACCCGTGATCCGATTCCACGTCGGCGACCCCGACTTCGCGCCGCCGCCGGCGGTGGTCGAGGCGACGTACCAGGCCATGAAGGCCGGAAAGACGCACTATCCGCAGAGTGTCGGCGTTCACGAGCTACGGCTCGCGCTCGCCGAGAAGGTGGCGAAGCGGAACGGGATCGCCGCGGAGTGGGACCAGGTTGTGGTCGCGCCCGGCTCGACCGAGGCCCTGATCGCCGTCATGGAGCTGGTGCTCCATCCGGGCGACGAGATCCTCATCCCCGAGATCTACTGGCCGAACTACGTGCAGCAGGCGCTCCTCGCGAGCGCGAAGCCGGTCTTCTATCCGCTCGGGAAGGGATTCCTGCCGGACGTCGCCGGCGCCCGCGCGCGAATGACGCCGAAGACCCGTTGCATCCTCGTGAACAGCCCGAGCAATCCGACCGGCGCCGTCGCCCCGGAGGCGACGCTCCGCGCGCTCTACAACCTCGCCCGGGAGCAGGATGTCTGGATCCTGAGCGACGAGGCGTACGAAGACATCGTCTTCGACGCGACGCACGTGTCGGTCGCCTCCTTCGAGCGCGACCTCCCCGAGAGCGAGCGGCGCGTCTTCTCGCTCTTCACGTTCTCGAAGTCGTACGCGATGACCGGCTTCCGGCTCGGCTACATCGTGGCGCCGAATCTCGCCACCGGGACGATCCTCCGGAAGACTCAGGAGCCGCTCGTCGGAAGCCTCGATCTCCTGGTGCTGCAGACCCTCGACACCATGGGGCCGCAACACGGCTATGGCCTTGCC